>CAMWJS010000031.1 GCA_947174635.1 uncultured Muribaculaceae bacterium | reverse complement strand
CGTCTAATAAAGGCGAGCCAACTCATCATGCCTTTCCTTTGGCTGAATAGTTACCCAAACAAATGTGAATGTTAAACAATATTAAATATTAATCATGTCTTACAATAAGACACCCACCCTCACAAGAATTTTTATTCGTTGAAGTATTCCGACAAATCTTTGGCAAATTGCCGTTCCGCTTGTCGTGACAATTCTTCATCCTTGATTTCTTCGGCAAGGTCTATGAATGAAAAGGCGTGTTGCGCCGGATTTTCCGCCCAATAGTCTTTCAAATATTGGTCACGGTCAACCCCGGATGGGATGAACGGTAAGACTTCCTCAAGCACCGCTTCATCGGTGCAAAAGTCAAACACCGTTTTTCCATTTAAATTCGCGTATTTTTTCATATTGCATGCAATATATACTTTCAAAGAATCGCGCAAAACTTGTTTTGCCCTATTCTCTATTTATAGAGAATATTTCTTTTATTTTCTTTTCTTTTATTATATGGGAAGTTTTTGCATTGCGGTTGCATTACGATTGCATAGCGGTTGTATTGCATTTGCATATCAACGCGAATGCATTTGCATCAAAAACGGTATTTCCCCGCCCGTCCTGACCCCTTGAAAGAGTGCATCCCCAAAGGTGTTTTTTACTAAACAAAACACATTTACATTTGTTGGACGCAAACGGACTAAATTGTTATTCTTTAATAGTAAAACTGACTTCATCCATGATGAAGTTACCAATCATAAACAATGGTGCGCCGCTTTTGGTCGATACAACGGTTGTGTTCTTTGCCAATCCGCCATTTGGCAAATAAAATACACAATCAGGAGTGTTATCGGGAAAGAACAAGAATTTCCCTTTTATATAATAGGATTCCCCATCTATTAGGTCGGCTGCTACATCCTTTGCCAAAGCGGTAAGAATTGAAAAGCCTATTGCACGATTATCCGAAATATTCTGATATATAAATTGTGCCATTACTTTATCCGCGTTTTTGTCAGGTGCGAAATCGAATGTTTCAAATTTTTTCGGTGGGAATATTTCACTATGACAAAATACAACCGGGCATTCATCAAGAAAAGGCAATTTTCCACCACGAAATACATTCATCCGACTTTTTATTGTGTCCGCAAGCATGGAACGTGTTATTTCATTATTCATTGCATTTGGAAATTCCACAAGCAACGAATCAACAAAACGTTCTAATCCCGTCGTTGTGGGTAATTGAGCGGATTGTGGCGTGTTTTGATTGGATGATGGATTATTTGTGCATCCAAACCTTACTACGGGTATGGACATAGAATACTGCCCGGAGAACGTTTCCCTCAGCATCGTCCTTTAACCGAGAGTGAAGCCGACGCACTTCTGCGCAAAGACCTGAAGAAGTTCTGCGCCATGTATTCTGAATATGGCAAGGACTCAGTTCTTCTCGGTGCGCTGGCTTACAATATCGGCCTCGGAGCGGTCAACAAGTCCAGCGTCATCAAAAAACTGAAATCAGGTGACCGCAACATCTTCAAGTCCTACACCTCCCACTGCCGCTACAAAGGTAAATGGCATAAAGGTTTATATACTCGTCGGCTCACAGAAATAGCCGCTTTGTTCATTCCTTAAAAAGACTCCCGTATGATTCGTATTGAATTGTACGGGAGTTTTTACTTTTATTTTCTTATAGCCTTAAAATATTGTGGATTGTCAAATGAAAGTCTGTGTTTGCCGTCGCCTTCCATAGACCATACATCCATAACCTCTTTAAGGTATATAGGCAACTCTGTGTCCTCATGTATCCTATGACGGACTATTCTACGAAAACGTTTATTGCATTGTCGCTTGCTTTTTTTCTGAGATTTACAACTTGTATAAGTGACAATAGGATTTTTCTTCCTGCTTCTCGACATAAATTATCAGCTTCTATTTAACATTACGAAATGAGGTCTTTCTATCAAACCCTGCCGATTCAGCCTTTTGAATATCTGTCCGATTATCAACAAATTCCTTATCATTTAGAGATGAGATATACGAACTTAGGTCATTGTATAAATCTTGAGGAGAAATGATAGATGGAATAGGAGTGCCACTTAAAATAGGGTTAGATACTGAGTCTTTCTCATCAACCCTAATATCAAGTGTTCCTCTTCGTATTGACGAGTAATCGTTATACGCTTTGAAAAAGGTCATTGGTGTTTCTCCCAGATGTTGAGACTTGGAAATCTCCATAGTTTTAACCAATCTCCAATCAATACAAACATTGGTCGAATCATCAAGGAATCTCTCTGCTTCAAGAAAATACCATTTCAAACCTACTTCAAGCATACACTTATAGATTACACCGATATGTTTTGTCACCCATTGATGCCTGCGACCATTACATTCAAAGTATCGGTCTTCCTTTTTAGGCCTATCCGTTTCTATACGATTATAATTGAAAAGTGGTGTATCAAGACTTTTTAGCATCGTGAACTGCCTCCGGTCATAAACTACTTTTTCATCTATACCATATATTCCACTCAGATAGTCATAGTAGTCTTTATTGGTGGTGTCAATATTTTCATAGTAATTTGTCTTTTTTAGTTACAATGGACCTGAGAATTTTTTGACAGGATTACCACGCTCCAAATTGTCATGGTTACTCCATTGGCGTGACTGAGAATCAACTAAAATTTTATCATTGTGTTGGCGGAGTTTTAATAGAAGTCGCTCTCTTGCAAGAGTCTTATTCTGCGATTGGGAGCGTTCATCAGAACACTTTACTGATAGTCCGGTTGGGGTATGAGTTGCTCGCACTGCTGTCTCCACCTTGTTGACGTTCTGACCGCCTTTTCCACCTGATCGACAGGTTTCATAAACGATGTCCGATTCATCAATATGCGGTAGTTCCACTTCATCAAAAAAATTGATGCCAACAAACCAGTTGGAGCGTTTGTGTCCCGGACGATAAGGATTCTTGGTTGAACGCCAAAGTACAGTGCCTTGCCATTCATTTTCAATAGATTGTGGGATTGACTCATCGGTAGCGAATGTCATTGACATGAAACAGCCTTCCACCTGATTGTGTGGTTCACAATCAGAGAGTTGTATGGATGGAATATCCTTTACAAGTTCGCGTGCCACGAGAGTAACGACTCTTGCACATTCCACCGGACCGCGACCGGCAGTGATTTGTATATAGTGTTTCATTCTCCGTTGTCTTTGATGTTAAGTTTGGGTTTTATCATGGAGATTACCTCAACCGTCGGGCGGATAAGTTCGAGTATCTCCTCGGTGGGTTTGTAGGCCATTGGAGATTCATCAATAGTCCCTGCGCAGACTGATGATGAGTAGATCCCGGTCATTGAATCTTCAAATTCACTCATTGATACTTGTTTTTTGGCTTGGGCTCTACTCATGATGCGTCCGGCACCGTGTGGCGCGGTGTTGAGCCACTGCCTGTTACCTTTGCCTAAGCAGATAGCTATTCCGTCGCGCATATTGAACGGAATTGCTACTTTTCTTCCTTCGGAAGCATCTATCGCTCCTTTTCTTAACATTGGCACCTCGTCCGTCACCGATATATAATTGTGGGTGGTAAAGATGGATTCGACACATTTAGCCTTACACAACTTTTTGAGAATAGCGAATATGCGGTCACGAATTATCTGGTGGTTGAAGAGAGCGTATGCCTGAGCGATTATCATATCCGAGAGATAACCGCGAAGAGCATCGCCCCAAAGATAGCCGATGTATTTTGCACGTTTGGGGTTCTGCGCAATATTACGCCAATGATTGGCTACCTTGACACCGAGATTTCGGGATCCACAGTGAATGGTCAGCCACCCGTCACCTGATTGGGTGTCTTCACCATATTCTATGAAATGATTGCCTCCGCCGAGAGTGCCGATACTTTTGTAGAAGATGCCTTCCTGAAGTTTGATACGACGGCAGAAGTCAGTGATGAAGCGGGCATCAATGCGGGGAGCCTCATTGATAAGGTCAGGAGCAGCGGAGCGTGCTTTCTGATACTGTGAGTTAAGAAAGCGGAACAACTCTTTCTCATTGAGTGAGTTCTTCGCGCAAATATCCGTGCCCGTCGGGATTGCCTCACGGATGCGATGGTCAAGCAGTGGATAGTCCTCCGGATTGACGCTGCAAGATAGTTTGTGCATAGAGATAGTGCAACCGATGTCAACTCCGACATGGTCGGGATTGACATACACTCCTATCGGATAGGCGGTGCCTACATTGCATGAACTACCGGCGTGAACGTCGGGCATTTGCACGATAGTCACACCCTCCATTGCCGGATGGTCGCAAAGTTCAGTTATCCAGTCGAGAGCTGACTGCTCTATGTTATCGGTGAAAATTTCAGCCGATGTTGTTTGTCCCTGAATTATCATATTCTTCTTTTCATTGCAACGGCGAAGCCCTCGCGAGTGAACTGAAAGCGCATACCGGCTTTGCCGGTGCGCGGTGGCTTGCCATTCAGATTCACCGCAAAGTTGAGATGTGAGTGCGCAATGGATTTGCGCACTACTGAAAAATTTGCTATTTTTGTAAAAATTATTTCCATTTTCCATTTTAAATTTGCCCTCATATGCCTATCAATCGCGCCACTCTCATAAGAATATCGACCATCGACAAGTGTCTTCAGAACCATTATCGCCGCTGGACTATCAATGATCTGATTGACGCCTGCACCGATGCGTTGGCGGAATTTGAAGGACGAAGCAATCCTGTCAGTCGCCGGACGTTTCAGAATGACCTTGCCTTGATGCGAAGCGATCGCTTAGGCTATAATGCCCCGATTGTCGTCAGGGAAAACAAATATTATGAATACGAAGACCCGGATTTCAGCATCACGCATCTTCCGCTGAATGATGAAGGTCTTGATGCTCTCAACTCGGCTTTGGATATATTACGCCAGTTGCAGGGTTTTCCGCAGTTGGCCTCATCTATCGACACAATAAGCAAGCTCAACGAGCAGATTTCGCGCCATACGGGCACGTCGGTCCCGGCGATGGATATGGAGCATGTGGCAGGATATAAAGGGGCAAAATTTATAGGCGACATATATGATGCGGTGCGTAAACAGCAGACTATTATTATCGAATATCAGTCGTTCAAGGCTCGTCAGTCCGAAGCATTAGTGGTGTATCCCTATTTATTGAAGGAGTATCGCAACCGATGGTTTCTTATCGGCGAGAAAGCATCTAATCGCGTACCGCAGGTCAATATCTTTGCTCTTGATCGTATTCAGTCAATATCTGTTGATAAGGAACATCCATTCAAGAAATGTGTTGACTTTGACCCGGAACACTTCTTCGATGACACAATCGGTGTGACCAAGGGAATACATGACAAGGCACGGCGTGTCGTAATTAAAATTGACCGGCAGCAGGCTCCATACGTTGAATCAAAGCCATTTCATAAATCGCAGAAGGTTGAACAACGCTTCCGCGACGGCTCAATACAGTTGTCTCTAAAGGTTGTCATAAACAACGAACTGGAGCGTCTGATTCTCGGCTACGGAGGTCATGCCGAAGTCATTGCTCCGCCAGAGTTTCGTGCCCGAATTGCCGAGAGCATTCGTATCGCCGCCCGACACTATATTGATGCTTCTAATGATTCTGCTTGTCCTACATCAAAATAAGACAGTTTCACGCATTCATTCCCTTTGTATAGGACAAAAGCCATTTCCATGTGATCAAGTTCTACACTATCGTATATTGCATCGGTATAGCCGTAAGGTGTCATTATGCCAATTTTTTCATCTTTATGTAGAATCCAAAAAGTGGTTGGATGGCATGAGTCCTGTAATTCACTTTCACTAATATCATCATACTCACAAGGTACAAATGGCTCTATAGAGCAGAGGGTGAAAGGTTTCTCGTCTGTACTGCTCTCGTCATAGTAATCATTCTTTATACGGAACACTCCCCAAAGATCGTCCCATTCCTGTATGAAGAATAGTTGCTTTTCCCATCGTTCAGTCAGGATATTCTGATAGGCAAAAGGTAATACACACACCGGATTTTTACCAGTCGATATGATGCCCCAATCGTCGTAAACTCTCACGGGGATGAAAGGTTGCGAATTGAATATTGAGTCGGTTCTTTCTCTTATCTCAGTAAATTGACATGGAACGACAACATCTCCGAGAATGGAAGTCAAGCCGGTCTTATCATTTTCGTCTGAAATGATATTATCTCTCCAATCGTAATCAGATTCGTATTCTCTGAGCTTTTTATCCGCCTTACGCTTACTTGTTTTTGTAGCGAATATTTCAAAGTCAGGTGCTTGACTTTTCAAATATATGTATTCTTCATAGTCTTTTTTACTTGGTTGTTTTCTTAAAACCCTTGGATTCTCGGCAGAAATTCGACCTCGATATTTCAAGTGGTCGTTATAATGAGCCATGCCAACACGACTGGTTATGGGATATAGAAAAATGCCATTCCTTTCCTTGAAATCCATTTATAAATGCCTATTTACGAAGTGATTTTTTATAATACTTGTCATCCCGATTAAGACGGTGTTTGCCATCTCCGCCTAAATTCCACTCATCCAACACCTCTCTGAGACGTATTGGTAGCAGTTTATCTCTCAAAAGAGCATCCTTGCTCGCCCGGCGAAACATTCGGTTGCACATTCGTTTGCCTCGTTTTTGTGATGTACCGATGTAACTTACAACAGGACTTCTTTTAAGACTTCGTGCCATGATTGTAAAAGTTATTCATTCTCGATACGATCTCTGCAATCTCATTTTGCAATGATTTTGGAGCCAATACCTCCAACTGGTCACGGTGGAGCAGCAGTTCCTGTATGAAATCAAAAGTCGGGACAAGTCTTAGAGAGAAATCGGTGTGGCCGTCTTTTGTCTCCAACTCTTTTTGGCTATGATGAATAGGCAACGAGCGGAGATAACCCGGCAGTTCCGCATAGGTGCGGATAACAATATTTTCGATCTTACGCTCTACACCGGCAACTATACCAAAGACGTCATGAAAATAGTCTGCCGGAACAAAGTCTTTCGGATATGTGAATGATTGGTCGGTCAGGCTAAGATTCTTTATTCGGTCAAGAGAGAAAATCCGTTTCCTGTTATTTCCGATTAAGCATAAAATATACCAGCGACGCTTGAAGAGCTTGACACACAACGGGCAGACTCTTCCGGAAAACTTGACGCCTACGAAGTTTTCGTATATAATATCAACCATAAGATTTTGCTGGAGAGACTGCAAAACCGGTTCAAGCCATTCTCGCCCTGATGGGATGTCTTCGAGCAGTATCTTATCGGATATAGACGCATTGCCAAGAAGAAGTTCTCCGAGAGAAAAGCTATCAATAGCCCACTTTGTCAAGGAGTTTTCTTCGATGGCTTCTGGGTTTGTAATGTAATAGAGGTTTAGCCCTCGTCCGCGACGGCACTCTATGTCAATGCCAAAGTGCCTTACTATCGCCTGACAATGATTATAGAAGGTTCGTTTAGTAAGTTCCGAACCGGTATCGTTGACCGAAGACTTATCCCATTTATCCGAGATTTCATCAAAGGTCATTTCACCGCCACGTTTCAACGTGTCGATAAGCCAAAGATAGCGTTTGAGCAGCAATTCAACCATTGATTATTTCCTCTACCATTTCTTTTATAGTGAATAAGCTCAGATTGTCGTCCTGCGGGAACCAGGCAGCATTAGGAAACACAGTCTGAAACCGCTCATAATCTTGTTCGTGACGTTCGTCAAAGAATCCGAAAGTGTGTTCTCTATCAAATTCCGACACATTGTTAAGATGGTCGTAATTGACTTTTGGATTCAGAAGCACTTTCTTCCGGTTACGAATGTTCAGTACGACAGTAGCACATTGACCTACCGCAACAATCCACTGCGGGTTATGCGCTTTTACCTCATCAGGGATGAAAGTAGTAAGGTCTTTGCCATGCAGCACATCGTTATTGTATATCTTGCCGAGATTGGCACATTCGACCTCGGTTACAACTTCGGTCATCATGAAGTCGTTTTGCTCATCAAGCGTTGGATTCTTGATTGAGAATGGTTTTAGAAAAATGAGAGTCTGTTGCTTCATATCGAAATGTAGTTTTTATTTACCCTGCAAAGTTAATGTTTTAATCGGCAATCGCATTGCCGATTAAAAGAAAGAATAAAATTATCGGCAATTTTTTCTTCTGCCGATAATTTTATGGGATTAGCTTCAGATGGATTTCTTAGACCATTTTCCGTTAGCTTGAACTTGGTATGACTTGTTGCCGTCCCACACGATGTCCTGTGCCTTTAGGTTGCCACTCTGGTTATAGACGGTGCGAGAACCATGATTGTTAGTATTCATGAGTTTCACGTTACCATTATCGCAGAGAATAAGGATATTCTTCTCATCAGGACTGAGGACAACTTTAACTGCCTTGGGGGCCGAAGTGTAAACTGTTCGATATGAAGATGATGATTCGTGGCGCATCACCTTTCCGTCTTTGACTGCGTAATACATACTATGAGTTTTTCTTGTTTAGAATTTATGGCAAAGTTAAATCTACATTCGGCAACATTCGTTCCGATTATAAGGCTTTGTCAGGTTGTAATTGAATTTGACTAATAATAGGCAATAGAGTACTCCAGAAGTGTTCATTGTCATCAAGCCATACAGAAGCAGGTTCGTTAAATTCATGCAAATTGATTGTAGCCTTTGGATTGGTGGGATAATAAATATATTCCCAATTCTTAGATTGTTCTGTTCCTTCAGAATGAACACGGAAAAACAAGTTCCACTCCACACACCAATCAACAACGTCAGTGATTAATACCAGTTCTTTCCCGTCTGACTTTATCACAGGGTTCTCCAGCCCTAACTTAGTGGCAAGTTCTTCAAGAAACTTTCTTTTAAGGTGATTGCGCGATTTATCGGCTAAACATGCTATATGAAGTGCAGCTCTTATGTTTGATGATGATTCCTCAATCCGGTTACGGACTTCTTGATCTATGGTTAAATTCTCTACTGTTGACATATATTGTGATATTACGGAATAGAGGTTCTGACATTTGGCACTTTTCTCACGGCATTTTGTAAGCCAGTTGAGGATTTCATCCTTATAGCTTATAATACGGTAACCAACGTTATTCGGAGTATTGCGAGGGGTATGCCCATCAAGAGTCAGATAGAATATATGGCTATCTTCTCCGGTAGAGTTTCGATAACGTTGCAGTTGATCCTCCTGATCGGTAGCATATATTTTATTCTCAATGACAATAACCTCTCCCTTTTTATTTTTCAGGTATATATCTATTCTTCCTCCTACGGCTTCAACCCCTTTTCCTTGTTTTACTCCAAAATCTTTCTCTATTTCGACTTCTATGCCATCGAAATCAAAATTCAAGTGCCCATATCCCCTTGTATTGTTATTCAACGTTTCTATAAACAATTCAAGGAAACATGTATTCATTCCATGTCCTCCTCTGGGATTCAGCAGTTGAGCAATAAAAGCGGAGTGCGTCAGTTCTCGTGTGTTTTGACCGAGCATATCGAATATGTTAAAATCATTACGACTTCCGCTTATAATTTCAGCTACTCTCGCCAATAATTTCTGATAGCTATTATTCATTAGATTTTTCTATATCTCAATAACGTTTAGGGTATTAAGTTTAGTATAGTCAGCGTTCATAATCGCTCCATTGGAGTATATGACACCGTGTTGTTCCAAGATGCCGTGTTGGGCATGGATATGACCGAAAAGATGGGCTTTAAGATGAAGGTCAGATAACTTTATGAATATCTCTTCTGATCCGTAGTTGATATTATCATCAAAGTCAAGTATGCCGTATGCCGGAGAATGAGTAATCAAAACGTCGGTATTACTTGGTATATTAGAATAGTTGCGGCTCTGACGTTCGGTTATGCAATCTTCCAGAAACATCGGAACACCATAAAACTTCACGCCGTCAATCTCAATTCCAGAGTTGGAGAGTTGATATACGTTGTCAGGTAATCCGCCAATGTTGGCTCCATAGAGGCAATCGTCATGGTTGCCACATATAAAGATTTTATGTTTGTATGGCAAGTCACAAAACCAGTTGAGGAAATCAAGGGCCTCCTGTTCTGTGCCAACCATACAGAAGTCACCAGAATGTACTACCACATCGGCCTCAGGTAAATCCCGGAGCCGATGGTGGCAGTTGTGAGTGTCGGAAAGGTGGAGTATTTTCATTAAAGAAGTCCTGATTCGATTGCGTTGAGCGCTTCCTTATCGGAATATTCAAAGGCATTTATGAAGTTAATATCCGGATAACGTTCAGTTAGTTCCTCGTTATTAAGAACCTTGACAGGCAAGTCTGAAAGAGATTTAAGTGCCTCAGTTGCCTTTCCCAATTTACCTGAGCCCTCGAAAACGAATGGAATCGTTACGATTAGGGCGACATTTTCAACACCATCTGATTGGGCGGCCTTCGCTGCAATCTCAGCGAATTTACTACCTGTCACGCCACCAAGACCGGCAAGGATGTAGAGCTTCTCTACCCCTTTCAGTTTGTCGGTTGGGAATGAGTCAGAATCACATTGAAGACTCAAGGTCTCAAATCCTTTTTTACCCAGTTCTGACAGGCGTTCCATATCTGAATCTGCGAAAAGATATGTAGCCTCTTTAACCCAATGCGCATTGGCAACGCGCATTATCGTTTCAGCCATATTGCAACCGGCACCACCGACTGCAAGAATCATTGTCTTACTCATAGTTTGGTATATTTACAGTTCTAATTCTTTATAAGGGAAAACGTATATTCTCTGAGCAGTTGTTTCAGAAGGCATTTCTCCTAATCCAGTGACAATTTTAACAAGTGGTTTTACAACAACAGAATCCCAGTCCCAATCCCATAGGTCGGAGACAAATTCATCTATTTTTTTCTCATCTATAATTCCATCTTTTCTACGACATTCCTTAAAGAAATCCTCAGATACTGGGCCTATAAATGTGCATGGCATAAGCACTTCGTTCTCAATAATAGCCAAGACTTTATCGCCCGGAGAAAAAGCACATTTTTCTTGATAATTGTTGCCACCCGGCTCGTGCTCGCCCTCCGTATATACGGAATATTCAGTGAAGTCGGTTTTATAGACCACGTATATCTCCGGCGCCATATCATCATCTGACTCAATGGAGTATGCGAGCAGTCGATTTGGCGCATACACTACATGATGTAATGCAAACTCGGCATCCTTCCAGCATTGAAACTCACCAAGGCTTCTTTCATCAAGAGACCAGTATTGCAGTCCTTCGGGATTATCTATTGTCTTGTGATGCTTTGGGGGCTTATCGTAAGCATATATTTTAGCTTCAGTGATGTCAAACCACGGATCTCTTATAGCCGCGAAATACTCCCCGTCGTTAAGAAGAATCACAGGCCATTTATCGCAGAATAAATCTGAGAAGGCTCGTGGATTGTCGGTGTGGATAGGAATAATGGCTTTAGGATCCAGCTCTGTAATTAACTCATCGAGACTCTTCATGTCGCAGTGTCCGCTGGTGTGCATATACCTATAATCATCTCCGACAGATTTTGCAAGAGCAGGATTATAAGCTGCTTTCGACTCATCGAGGTATCCGTTCCACGTAGAGAGGTATTTTACTCTGCCTTCATCCGGAAGTTGATTTAGCAAATTATCAAACCGCTCTCCCTGTCTTGCAACAAGCACATAACCATGTTCCGAAACGAAATCTATAAATTTACCATTGGCAATAAATTCAGTTCCACGTTGTATAAGCGTCTGAGGCTTCTTACCTTCGATGTAATTATACAGAGACGATTTCCCCCAGATTTTATCTCGTCCGGCTACTATATCCATAATACGCTTCTGATAGGCATCCACATAAAACGGACGGTTTGCCCTAATAGCCGCATGATACATACCAAACAGGCGGTCTATATTGGTTGACGATACATAGACCACATTATATTTGTTCTCGGTGAACGCTTTTTCAAACTCCTTCTGAAGTTCATGCTCCGACATGATAGCTGTATCAGGTCTATTAACATTTGTAGCTTCACAGACAACGTAATCAACCCTCTCTACATATCTTTCAATAACCGTTGACAACTTTCCGCTACGGAAACCGTGTTTGCGAAAATCGCCTGAATGAAACACTTTCAGTTCTTTAGCCTCAATGCAGAACGCATACGCATCAAAAGCTGAGTGGTCAACTACTATTGGTATAATATCAAATTCACCAAAAGTGAAATGTTTTCTGGGGACGAAGGTGTTGACTTTGTTAAGACGCTCGGCCATCTTACGATGCTCTTCACTTACTGTGCTTAAATGATTAGCAAGTTCTGATGCTATTTCTTTAGCCATCTTACCCATATATATGGGAAGCTCTGGCGGTAGTTCGATGATTTTGCCGATATGATCGCCATGATAGTGAGTAATTAGCAGGGTACTTTTTCGTATGTCGCCACACGTCAGTCCATCTATTTCCAACTTTTTGTCAGACATAGGAGTGCCCGGTAACTGTTCGCCGTAATCGACAAACAGTTTCCACCCATTAGACTCGTATTCGGTTACGCATCCTCCTATCTGATTGGAGCCGCGATGAACTGTGATTTTCATTTTTTTATTTCGTCTAAGAAAGTACCGGAGAACTCAAAGTTACGAGTCTCCAAAAACTTCTGAGGATTATAGTATAGGCTGTGGCAATGCAACTTGAAATCAGTCCCGGGAATTTCAAGAATCTCATCTTGAAATGTCTCGGTATTGCCTTCAGGCATTATTGTCACTACTTCTATATCGAAATTGTCTAAACACTTTGAATTTCTGTTCAGCTTGGTCTTATGCCCCATGAAAAATTCCATCCAATCAGGGTGTGCAGTCAACAATTTTGCCACAAAGGTAGCATAAGTTATCGCCTGCGACATAGCTACCTTCTGACTTTCAGTAGTTTTGTTCTCATCTTTGATTTCGATAACACACAAACGTGTATGTTCCTTTTCTTCGGTCTTTATTCGTGCCAGCATATCAATGCCTCCTCCACTATGCTCAGCATACGTTGGTATATGCGTACTGGCTTTTAATGGTGTTGGCATTTGGAAAAAGTTGCCATGAAGGAGAACCGGCTGGATGTTATGAAGTATTTTCTTTGCGCCAATTCTTTTACGGAACTCTTCAAGAAGTGCATTTTCGACTTCATGTTCCGGACTTTTTGTTTTTGTCTCTAAAGACAAATTTTTGAAAAATGCGCGGAATTGCGTAGCCATTACGGAATACCAATCTACGACTTCTTTATATTTCAGCGGACAACCTTTAATCTTGTGAGATCTGGATTCTTCAACAAGACATTGTAGTGTCACTTTGCCATTTCTTCCGACTTTTACTTTGCCAACGTTCTGTCCTTTGAAACGAAGATAGTAATTTTTAGTATTGCGATCACCTACTGTCGTATAGACAGATAGCCCATTAGGTTTTACAAAACCTTTATTTGTTTTGTCAGGGTTCGACCAAATGTCAGAAAGGTATCCGTCGTACCTTACTTGCCATTCACTATTGGCATTAAGTATTTCGAGGGTTTTAATTATTATATTCAGCATCTGATATGATTTAAGATAATTACAAATTTAGTGATTTTCAACGGGTTTACAAAACAGTTTGTTGTAATTCTCCATGCCGAGGATTGATTTTAACTCGTCTTCGGTAATGAAGTTACCGGTGTCTCCGGCACAGGTGTTCCACCTTGAAGTGATTGAAACGATTTTGTTTTCAGGGCTGACCTCTACGGCGATGAGAGAATAACCAAAGCGGTCACGAGGAAAACCTGAGCCCGGAATGCAAGGCGTGTCCCACCACTCGCCGTTTCCACAGAAGTAGAAACGGTTGCCATTGGAGGTATAAGCATTGAATGACTCTTCTGAAATAACGATACACCAAGATGTCATATCAAGATATTGTCGCGCGTCAGCGTAATTTCCGATACGATCGACCGTATAGTTAAATTTTATCTCCGGTTCTCCAACTGGTGCCATTGGTGACATTCCTAAGATTTCGCATACAGTCTCAGGGTCGCACTCATTGAAAGTGTTGTCGAAAAAATCAAAACCGGGTGTCTGGTCAATGACCTTTAGAATAATACGCACACGACTAACATCATCGGGTTTGTTGATGTTAATAAGGCCCGCAAGATTCCATTTCAAAATGCCGATAGCAAATTTTGACAGTCGGCTGTTAAGTTCAGGAAACAATTCGAGATAGTTGCCAACCTCACTCTCTGATCCAAGCTCGGCAAACCACCATGCAATTTCTTTTCTGTATTGTTCTTCCATAATTACGATGCAAAGTTAATAATGTGGTGTCCCATTTTTCGAGACACCACAAAATTTTTAGAGATTCACGACTATGACACGCCGACCGAGTCGTTGCGCCTCTTTGATGGAATGATAAGTTCCTTTGGACTCTGCAGATGAGAACGCGATTACAGTAGTAGCCTCTTTGACAATCTGAGTATTTCGCTTCAGTGTCGCATATCGTCCATAGACGTTATACTGCGGAGCGAACTCCATGTAGGGCTTGTGATGGTGAGCCGCGAATAATTTGGCGAAAGTGTCAACTCCTTTTGCGCCACCGGAGATTACCATCTGAATCTCGTCGGGATTGATTTTGTTGAGTAGGAGTTTCTCCCACTCCTGATAAGTCACACCCGGATTTCGAGTGCCAACGATTGCTAATTTCATACTACGTTTTTAGTGTTGGTACTCTTCTTTAATACGATGACGGATTTTAACCAAATGTAAATGTCTGTTAAAATTTATCTGATTTTCATATTCATCGACCCCATCGAAGCGCGTATATATCATATATTTCATCTATTTATAAGTTAAGAACATTTAACATATAGCAAACTTTATGCTGTACCGCAATATGCGTCACCCTTGGTATAATTTTGCGCTCATGAAAGAATGTCGTGATAATATCTTAGTGCGCAAAATGACTGCGCAATGACAATCTAACTTTGCATCGAAATATTAAAAACATTAGAATATGAAGACATTAGAAGGACATGACGTAAAGATATTTACGGACAACATCGAGGAGAATGCCTTGGAACAGATCAAGGAACTACTTTCGATTGACGTGTTTTCCGACAAGAAGATACGAATCATGCCCGACGTTCACGCCGGGGCTGGTTGTGTCATAGGGTTTACCGGCAATCTCGGCGACAAGGTCATCCCCAATATCGTGGGCGTTGACATCGGCTGCGGTATGCGCATTCTCAATCTCGGCAAACTCTCCGGGATCGATTATCACGCATTCCACGAGCATATCCGTGGCAATGTGCCTTCGGGTATGATTGTGCGTGAGGATCGTTTCGGTTTCAAGCCTCTTGTCGGCGAGGAAATGGAAATCTACCGTGAGGCAAAGCAACTTGTGACCGAACTTTACTGCTATCGTGAGCTTAAAGACTCGGGACGTATCAATAAGGCTATCGGATCGCTCGGAGGCGGCAACCATTTCATCGAACTTGACAAAGATGATGAAGAGAATGTTTACCTTGTGATACATACCGGTTCGCGTAACCTCGGCAAGCAGGTTGCCGACATCTATCAGGCAAAAGCCGTGAAGCACCTTACCGACGGTGCCGATGAGTTTGAGGAAACAATCAAACGTACCATTGAGGAGTACAAGGCAACAGGTCGTCGGTCAGAATTGCAGAGCGTCATAAAGAAGATGCGCAAGGAACATCAGGACGCTGAGCCGAGTCTTCCCGCCGCTCTATGTTACGTCGAGGGTGAAGGGCGTGAGCACTATCTCCACGATATGCGCCTCTGCCAGCGTTGGGCTGTACTCAACCGTAAACTTATATCGCTATTGCTTATGCGATTCTTCCCTGGTGTTGAGGTGAAAGAGGAATTTGAATCCGTCCACAATTATATTAGTGACGAGAATATCATCCGCAAAGGCTCTATCTCCGCTGCTGAAGGTGAGCGTTGCATTATTCCTCTGAATATGCGCGACGGTTCATTGCTTTGCACCGGCAAGGGTAATCCGGACTGGAACTTCTCGGCACCTCACGGAGCCGGACGTGTATTGAGCCGTACTCAGGCCTACGAGAAAATCACGATGGAAGACTTCGAGGCATCCATGAAGGGTATCTATTCGGAGTCGGTCAACGACTTCACTCGTGACGAGTCGCCGATGGTCTATAAACCGGCTGAGGAAATAATTGCCAACATCGGCGACACAGTCACCATCGACACAATCATCCGTCCAATCTTTAATTTCAAGGCATCAAAATGAGTATAAAGTCCATAGCGAACATAATAAATGATACCTTAAACGAATATGAGTCACCAGAAGAGGCGGGCGAAATATTCTGTATAGGCAATTTCGTACATTCAGAAAGTCGCAAATGTGACGGTCTCATGGCTGATGCTGCCGCCATATTAGAAGAATATGGTTGGCAAGGTGATTTTGCCCTATATTATCATGAGGATAGGATTCAAGTAAGGCTTTATCTCCGAATGGCATACGTAGCAAGTTGTTACCTCGATGGGACATGGAGTGAGATAAAGGAGCGTATCCCTTACATTATTCCGTTGTTGTTGGCAGCAACAGAACTCCGAAAGGAGAAAAATATCGGCATGATTTGGATTGACCGACAAGTGACAAAGTTGGATTGGTCAAAGCCTGAAAGTTCTATGAGTGACTGAATATAAAACTTTGAATGATATGAAAACTATCCAATCGCCCGATGGAGTCGCACTCCTGATGGAAAATCTCTGGCTTCGCCATAAAGCCGGAATGAAGCAGCGGCCATGTAATGTCTTTATGGTAGAGTTACCTCCACCAACAGAAGAAGAGTTGGCAGAGGCTCGGCAAAAGACACAAGATAATTCCAGCCCGGATGATGACCCTGAAGAACTCTATGGCGCATGGATTTAACGAACATGACTAAAGCGGAACGCATCGAAATGATGCGTAAACGTCAGGCATACTTCTCGGCAATAGCTGAGGAGTATGCCTCATTCGCTGATTTTATAAAAGCGCAGGAGATGTGGATGGCACTTATGGGAGTTGAACTGACAGTATACAGCAAGTATATAACGCTTTATATTCAATTGGATTTTACTGAATATGAGCAATACTATATTATAAAATCTGACGAAGGAACACTAACAGTAAGTGATATAATTATGTGGCAAGATGATTATTGCTGTAACAGTTGGATGAATATATCGACAGGAGAAGACGCAGATGAAGAGGATATTTCCAGATGTTATTGATGCTTATGATAGGCTCGGCGATTTTTATTCTTCTGATGACATCGGACTTGAAGTTGCATATAATGAATATGTTAACAGACTCCCAACTTTTCAGGAATTTTTCCAGCGGATAAGTAACAAGAAAGCTTTGGAAGCCGGTGCCGAAATGGGCATTATATCCTTCGATCATAAATCCTCTAATAAGAAGAAAATCGTAAAACTCAGAAGAATTATGAATCTATTTCGAGTCATCAATCCAAGACTTCCAAAGCCAAATGATCCGAATCCTTACTTGACAAGTATTTGTTATGGATTTTATGGCTGCAATACTAATGGCACGCCAATCGGTGTCTGGGTTGAATATTTCATTAATCCTTTGGATGCTATAGCCGGTTCAAAATTAACTATTGAAGATGATAATCCCTACCAATTAGCAATTGCCTTAGCCGATAATTACCGACGTGGAAACTGGAAAGAGTTTTGTGAACTTTCAAAAAAATACGACGTGTAGCACGAAATGATACAGGTTTTACCTATCTTTGCATCATCTAAACTTAATTTCACTAATGAAACAGATAACATTTCAACCAAAAGAGGAAATCGATCTGAACGATAGATTGGTGAACCTATACGGGTCAAAACTCATTGGGCTCTACACCAAATTTGAGCACCTCTTTGCTCGCGATGGTGGCATCAAGCCGGCGTTGCCCCTACTGCTATGGCTCCATGATGATAAGACCTATGAAAGAGCCGATATAAAAGTAATGATATTCGGGAGAGAAACAAATAATTGGAATGATGGAAATCGTATAAATCTTCCGAACGGAACATATAACTTCGGTCTTGAGACTAATGAGGATATAATAAATGAAATAATGGGTAATGGTGATGATATTTGTGGTATTTGTGATACATATGACAATTACTGTAAACCTGATTCAGAAGCGCACAAAACTCAGTTTTCAAAACGTATGCTGGATTTAGTTGATCGATTGAGGACGTCTATACCCGACAAGACCATCGAGTGTGTATGGAACAATATACACAAAGTCGGAAACGGAGCTGCCGGTAATGGCCGATGCTGTGGTCAACCCACTCCTGAAATCCAGGAAATCGTACGGCGACAGTTCAATGTCGTACCGGATGAATTAGAAATTCTCAAACCGGACATAGTGATATTTTTAACCGGCAGATTGGCAGACGGAGCTATTATGCGGACATTTGGCATCGGTCCTGAAGCGTTCGCACAAGTTAACCCGGACCTTTTCTTGCACAGGGTAAATATTCCTGGAGTGAAATATGCGGTCCGCTCCTTACATCCTTCACGTAAGAGCCGTGTGGAATTAAGTGGCCATTTTGATGCTATTGTGGCCGATATTATAAAACATATCTAAGATTCAATGGTAATATGAACCAACTGCAAAAATACACTTGGCTGATTGATACAATCCGCCGTGCCGGGAAGATTTCGCACAAGGATCTTTCCGACCGCTGGTCGCGAAACAAAGATTTCAGTGACGGACATGAGCTTCACCGTGCCACGTTCAATCGTTGGCGCAAAGCTATTCTTGACCAGTTTTCGATTGATATTAAATGTCAGAAGGTAGCCGGTTATCTTTACTATATCTCCAATCCAGAGGATATTGATGAGGATAAACTCAAAAAGTGGATGCTTGATTCATTTGCCGTCGGCAATGTCATCGGAGAGAATCTCTCCTTGAAAGGACGTATATTGGTTGATGAGATTCCTTCCGGGCGTGACCATCTGACCACAATCTTGGAGGCGATGAAAGAGAACCGGGTCGTGAATATCTCATATCGTCCGTTCAAGAAGGAGCATAGTTACAGTTTTCCCATTGAACCGTATTGTGTGAAACTGTTTGATAACCGTTGGTATGTGCTCGGTCACAACAATCGTGACGAGATAAAGATATACGGTCTTGACCGTCTGGAAAGTGTAGAACCGACAGATACACTCTTCAAACTACCAAAAGATTTTGATGCGACTGAGTATTTCGCAACCAAATTTGGCGTAGTCATCGGATACGATGTCAAGCCAGAGAGAATAGTTATTCGCGCTAACGAAGACCATAAACATTATCTGAAATCGCTCCCTCTGCATCATAGTCAGCGACTTATTGAGGACTACGGTGAGTATGCTGATTTTGAGTTGTACCTATCGCCGACTTATGACTTTATAATGAAGTTACTCCATGTCGGTTCGATGATTGAAGTAATCAGTCCGGCTTCACTCCGCAAAGAGATGAAAGGCTGGATTTCGGATATGTACGAACTTTATAAGAATGACTGAAAATGCAAGATTTGGATAATTGCCTCTCGCTCGGCAATCGCCGAGTAAACTCGGATTGCCCTCGCTTAAACGGCAATTTTGTAGCAATAGACTTTGAGACAGCTAATGGGCGACGCTCAAGTGTGTGCAGCGTCGGTATTGTGATTGTCCGAGGTGGCGAGATTGTTGACAAATTTTATAGCCTTATTCAACCTGCTCCCAATTATTATACATACTGGACTACTGAGGTTCACGGGCTCACCCGCCGGGACACTGACGGGCAACCGACATTTCCGGAAGTATGGGCTCAGGTGGCAGACAAAATCAAAGGTTTACCTCTCGTAGCGCACAATCGACCATTTGATGAGAGTTGTTTGAAGGCAGTATTCGAGGAGTATGACATGGAATATCCCGGCTACGAATTTCATTGCACCCTTGCTGCTTCCCGTCGCTGTCTCGACATTCCGAGCCATCAGCTCCATTTGTCGGCAGCCGCCTGTGGTTATGACATGAAAAAACACCATCATGCGCTTTGTGATGCCGAGGCTTGCGCAGCCATAGCCCTTAAACTTTTATAACAATAAGAACAACAATCATGGCAGTCGGAAATGGCGGATGTAATCTCGCTACCAACATCCAAAATGCCAGAATATTAACGAAAGATATGCAATTCATCTTTAGACTGCTGGATACGCCACCTATATGATTGAGGTCGGACAGCTATCGCAGGTTAGAAAATGTGGAGAGAATAAATATGTTTAATTTATGAGCTTGATTAAATCTATGTCCAATATTAGTGAAATAAAAGATAGTGAGAAAATTCTCCCAATTATTATTGGAAGAGATTCTTTTAATAATGTCAAAATTATTGACTTGTTTCGTCTGCCCAACTTACTCATCGCCGGTACTTCTGGACAAGGGAAAACAGTATGTCTCAATTCAATTATTACTTCTCTGCTTTGTAAAAAGCAATCGTCTGAATTAAAATTTGTCTTGATTGACCCCAAGATAATTGAGCTTTCCTCATATAATAAGCTAAACAAATCATTTATCGCCCAGTTAGAGGGAGAAGATAATTCAGTAATAACCGATTATGACACGGCTAAACGAACCCTTGATTCATTAAAAGAGGAAATGGATAATCGGTATCTGCTGTTGCATGAGGCTAATGCGAGGTCTATTGTTGAGTATAATGATAAATTCGCAAGAAGTCTAATCAGTTCGGAGCGTGGTCAGTCACCGATGCCTTATATCGTCATCGCTATTGATGAGTTTGCTGATCTCTTATTTATGTCTGAAGGAGAGATTGAGCGTCCACTCTGGATAATTTCAACATTGGGTCGCGCTGTTGGTATTCATTTAGTTTTAACAACTATGCGCCTTTCGGAAGAGGTAGTAACGGGTCGATTTAAAGCTAATTGCCCGGCTCGAATTGCTTTCAGAATGCACAATGGCACAGACAGCCTTAAAATTATAGATTGTAAAGACGCAGCTTATCTAAGTAGTCCGGGTGATATGCTTTTCTCATACTCAGGTTCTATAGATCGTCTAAAAGGCACATTTATTGAAACACAGGAAATAGAATCGATTATAGAGTCCATTAACAATAATCAGATGGATTCTAATCCATATATTCTCCCACAAATCGATTAAGTAAATAAATAATCATTTTTTTCTTTAACTTCTGGGAAAAGATTACTCAAACTGTTTCCAAATCTGATACACCGGTGTTATACTTTTGCAGAGTAACCATTAAAATATCAGATATGGCACTCTTCAAAGTAACAACAAAACGATTCCTTCTTAGTGGAGGCAAGAGACTCGAAGCCGGCATGACCGCTGAGGTCTCTTTCAACGGAAGCACTCTTCCTTTCTCAAATTCAACAGTAAAGGCAGAGATTCAGCGTCAGTTCAAGATGAAATACAACGTGGATTTCCCCGTTGGTTACATGAACGGCAACGAACTCAAAGTAGAGAAACTCTAACTTTGCGAACTAATCTATGCAGTGATAGTCAGCCATCTGCTATCACTGCATTACATTTTCAGATGTTATAATCAGGACAAGATGAATGAAGAATTTTTATTAGACCAATCTGCATTTGCGAATTTGCCCACCAGTTTCCGCGTAATTGGAATCGGGGAGGCAACAAAAGAAATAATCGAGACAGTAAAGTCATACGGATACGATTGTGTGTCCGCCACGGTATTAACCGAACCCTTTGAGTGTGTCCCCTCCGATGAGGATAAGATGGTAATAATTGTGGCAAAAGACAACGAAGATCATGCGAACAGTATTGCCAAAACATTCCATGATGCCGGAGTCTTGACTCTTGGTTTGCTTGATAATGCCGATTTGGATTGTTATGACAGCGTGGTGTCAGAAGCCTCTTACACTGAGTACCCTTACCTAATAAAATCAATCCTCCAGCCGATAGTGACACAAGGCATGATTGCCTATGACTTTAACGATTTGCAAACCACCCTAACTGACGCAAAGCATTTCCTCGTAAAGTCAGTAACACGCTGTGGTAATGAGCGTGTGGCAGAAGCTATAGTGCATATCAAACGAACATTAACCTCATCTATGCTCAATAAAATCGAGCGACTTTCGATTTTTCTGTATTTCAACAAAGAAGATAAACAGCCTTTGGTGATGCAAGAAATGACGGCACTAACCGATTTTGTTAGTGAACTGCCTGAAAGCATTGATGTCATTTGGGCAGTATATCCCGATGAGAGTATAAAAGATGAAGAGATAAAAGTCACGATACTTGCCGCCGGAAAGTAACTGGAGAATGGATAAAGTAATTCAGAAGCAGTTGGCACTACTTAAATTTGCCATACTCCCCGGAATATTAGGCGGCATAGCCTGTTTTATCGGACCGCCTCATTCAGCCCTGATTAAAGCGAATATCGGTGCTGTAATCGGATTCGCACTTCAACACAAGTATATGCTTCCAGTGCTGAAAGATTTGATCAAAGCATCCGATGATTTTGTTGACCAAAATATAAGAAAAAGATAACCTGTATCTAAATTTGCGACATGACGGAGCTAATTTTGCGGTAAGTCCGAGTGCTTCGCACCGCGCACCAGCTGCGCCGACTTGCGCTCTCGGCTCACCCGCGAGGGCTTCGCCGTTGCGGTAAGCATAATTGGCCCCGTTTTTATTATGACAAAGAAAGTCAGAACTAAATCACTATTCCCGTCAACTCCGAAAGAGCACATTCGTCAGCTTGTCGAATGGATGTCGCAGGGAGTCTTTGAAAAGGAGCAGATTATAGCCGTGGCTCTGCTGTGTGCTGTGGCTGGAGAAAATATGTTCCTTCTCGGCCCTCCCGGAACAGCCAAAAGTATGGTTGCAAGTCGTTTGAAAATGGTATTCAAAGATGGCAAGTCATTTGATTACCTGATGTCTCGATTCAGCACGCCTGATGAAATATTCGGACCCATATCAATTTCCCGATTAAAGAACGATGACCGTTATGAACGACTGACCACCGGATATTTGCCGGAGGCTGATGTTGTGTTCCTCGATGAAATATGGAAAGCCGGGCCGTCTATCCAGAACACCCTTCTGACGGTAATAAACGAGCATATCTTCCATAATGGAGGACAGATAATTCGCACACCTATGAAAGTGCTTATTGCTGCCTCTAACGAACTTCCTGCCAAGGATGAGGGTCTCGAAGCGTTGTGGGACCGCTTCCTTGTGCGGATGGTTTCTAACTGCATAGAGAGTGATTCCTCTTTCTTCAAAATGATAAAGGGTGCCAGTGTCGATATGTCGGAATTATCAGAATCGTTATACATTACCGATGAAATATATTCCGTATGGCAGAACGAAGCGATGACCGTTGGCATTCAGGATTCGGTTGTAAGTGCCATAAAAAACATTCGTAAGAGTCTTACTGCTCTGGAGAAAGAGGATGGCAATCAGCTAAGATATTATATCTCTGACCGTCGGTGGCGAAAGGCGTACAGGCTTATGCAGACCTCGGCATATCTGAATGGACGCAGTGAAATAAATCTTTCTGACTATCTATTGCTGATACATAGTTTCTGGAATGATGTGGAGTGTATTCCGAATGTGCTTAATGCTTTTATTTCAAGTATCTCCGATACTGTAGTGAAAGGACTGACGAAAATTGATAAGTCAATTCGACAGCTTATGACTCCACAGCAACAGACCGCACAGCAATCGACACCGTCACGATTAAATACAGATGGGAATGATTTTGCCGAGTATGATTATTTCTACTATCTCGTGGAGAATTATCCGGCTGGAGACACCTATTTCTCAAAATGGGATTACGCCGCATTGTCCAATCAGACGCGCGATGGAGTAAGATATTATGACAGTAAGCGCAAGAAAATCATCATTCACACCATTGTCCCGGGAAGACCTTTTGATGCCAAATCGCAAAATGCCTCGAATCTGACAAAAGTCAAGATTCAGAGATGCCAGAATGGAGCGATTATCGACGGTACGCCATACGCTTTCCGAAGGAAGGCTGCTCAATCAGTAACAAGTTCTGAATCTTTACAGACTTTGCCGGTATATCAGCGTGTCTATTTGATTCAGGACTTATTCAGAAATTGTGTTGAAGAGTGGGAGAAGTCGGTATCGTCAAACTGGACCGATTGTGATAATATCTTCCTTTCTCCCAATGATCTTGCACTGGTCAATAAGATGCTGAAGGATGTGAGCGAACAGATAAAGACCATTGAGGTCAAACTCAATAACGTAGTTATGTTGATAAAATGATAGACTATACCGACGTTGACGCCAAGCTGGAGGAATATAGCGAGGCATTTGACTTCTATATGGAATGTGGAGAGATGCCTCCATCTATGCCACCCGATGATTGCCTCGCCGGTTATATGCAGGAGGTCATTGACAATAATCCTCAGATTGACGGCTCAGACGAAACGTGGGTCGAAGTGCTGAAAGAAGACCTGATTTCATTCTTTACTGCTTTGCTGGAACAGTTCCGTGCAATGCAGATTGAGGCAATGAAAGAACTTGCCATGATCACTAAGTTCAACGAAGCATCTATTGAAAAAAAGCGTATGATGTGGACGGAGGTTTGCAGCATAATTGAAGCGGGATACTCGAAATACGATGTTAATCTGGCAGGATACACTGCCCAGTTCAAGACTGACGATAAGGACGCTGTATTTTTGGCATTGACCAGTGATTGGGAGAATGCTTGTAAGGCAAAGCTCGACCGGAAAGAGCGTCAGATGTTGAATCGTGCTAAAATGCAGTTTGAACAACTCAGTCGAGAGGCCGGCACGAGGGATTATGAAGATAAAAAGAAGGTAGAGAACTATGTTCATCGTTATCCGCAATTGAAAGAGATTGTCGATATGATTGGGCGCGATAAGGATTCATCGAAAGAAGAAAAGGATACTGTAGTGTATCGTTTCCTGCCTACCACTGTGGCTAAAAACAGTTCGGTGGAAGAGATTGACAGGGTTGAATCAGGCGACAATCTGGAGCGAGTCCTTCCGGTGGAATTATCTATGCCGGAAGATCTATTCTTCAAGAGATATGCAACCAAAGAACTTCAACAGTTTTCAAGCCCCGGTAAGGACAAACCGAAAAAGATTGAGGAACACCGCAAAGACCCACGTCTGACAAAAGGACCTATTATCGTAAGTATTGATACCAGCGGTTCGATGTCGGGACAACCTCAACGGATTGCTTTCTCGTTGCTCAAACAGTTGCTACGGATGGCAAAGAAACAGAAACGACCATGTTATCTAATCAGTTTTTCGGTCAGATCAAAGTCCATAGACCTTGCCAAACCGCGTAACTGGGGAAAGATTGATAACTTTCTGGAACATAGCTACAGTGGTGGAACTGATGGTGAACAGATGCTTGCCGAGGCTATTCGCGTTCTGCAAAAAGGCTCATACGAGATGGCTGATGTCCTTATCGTCTCAGATTTCGAGTTTCCTGTACCCAACGCCTCCACTCTGGAGAAAATAAATAAGGAGAAAACACTCGGCACTCGCTTTTATGGGCTGAAAATCGGCCATTACGGAGTAAAAGGTTATAGACAAATAATGGATAAAATATGGGATGTATAAAAGAACAGACATTTAAGATAAACCCACGATTCCGACTTACGACAAAACATCTGTCGGTGGTTTGGCATTGTGTCGATAAATTCACGTTAGAGTGCGAAGCTGCTTTGAAGATACCCGACCGTTTCGTCTTTCAAGATAAGAAGAGTGTCGAGTTACTGGTCCAATATCACGATGGCATCTTGGATATGATTTACCATGACTCCACAGACTTTGAAACTCGAAAGATACAGAAGTGGCTACGCGAACTTATGCGCGACACCATACTACGCGTGGCTAAAGTTATCCTCCCGGCGAGAGTGAAATATTGGGAGAATATAAAGGGGCTGCATGGCACAGACGTGACCGTCAAACGTCTCCGGAAAAATGTGCTCGGCCAATGTTCATACAGTAATCACATTACCCTCCAGCCATTTCTTGTGATTTTCAAACAGGAGTGGGCTGACGGGGTAATACTGCACGAAATGGCGCATTACAAATACAAGCATCATCGCAAGTCATTCTGGAATTATCTGTCAACGCTCATCGGAGACGACTCTAAGATGGCGAAGGTAAAAGATGACATAGCAATGTCACCCTACTATAATTATTACCTCTATCTCACGAAAAATTATTAACTTTGTAATATTAAGCATAACAAAAAGGAGTAATACCATGACTGAAAAAGAAATCGAAATAAACAAAGCCTTCATACAAAAAGGCATTGATATGTCTCTGATCAATGCAGAGAATTTGGAGACCGGGGTTATATCTGGACAAGGTTGTAATCAACTTGACAATCAGGAACTGATTGAGATAGCAACCGCATTAAGATCAATAACTCAAACAATTGCAAAACTGTTTGAGGAGCGTAATACTATACCCAATCAGGTTCAGTCCGGACTGATTTTTCAGTATTTTTTTGATCGGGCTGTCGAGATATTCTATAAGCAGTTTAACGGCATCGAAACAGATTCCGTCTCGTTCAATGTTCAAGATGCTTTTGACTATTATGAGCCGGACCTTCCATACAATATTCAGCAAATCCTGACCAATCGAGTTGGAAACATTGCTGTCTTAACATCAAAACTTTGGAGTTTCATGGAAGGAACTGGAGCATTTGACACCCCCTTTAATGTCTGGTTCTCCAATTATTTGACAGTCGCGACTACAATAGGACTTCGTTTCGCGCAGGAGATAGATTTCGATAATGAAAATGAGCTAAATACTTTTCTTAATATAGATTGACATCATACCCATGTCGGTTGAGTTTATATCCGGTAAAGACCATTACGATAAGGTCATTGAGAGGGTGGCTTCTGTTAAGAAGTCGCTCTGGATTGGTACAGCCGACATCAAAGACTTGCATGTCAAGGCAGGAGCCAAAACAGGACCGTTTCTTGGAGTTCTTGCTGACCTACTGATGCGTGGTGTAGAGATACGGCTTATACATGCGAAAGAACCGGGTCCGGCATTCCGTGAAGATTTTGACCGATACCCGATTCTAAAAACTGGACTGGAGCGTATGCTTTGCCCAAGAGTCCATTTCAAAATGCTTATATTTGACTTCGATACTGCCTATATCGGCTCCGCCAACCTGACCGGAGCCGGCATAGGCATGAAAAGCAGCAACCGTCGCAACTTCGAGGCCGGAATTCTCACCGACAATCCCACCCTGATAGAAGCCGCCTGTGAGCAGTTTGACAGCGTTTGGCGAGGCGAACACTGCACCCACTGCGGCCGCCGCCAATACTGCACCGACCCAATCAAATGATGCATTACAACATCTATTGCCATTTCGCGCAATTATTCTTTGGTAGCATCCCAAAATCTTATTAAATTGCGTCTCACTTTAATTTTTAATATGGAGACGTTAAATCGACTGAAGGCTGTGTTAACAGAAAAGCAAAGAACAAGTAGGTGGCTTGCCATCGAATTAGACAAGAGTCCTGTCACTGTATCTAAATGGTGCGCCAAATCGACACAACCAGATTTACCTATATTAAGTAAGATTGCAAAGCTGTTGGATATAGACCTTAAAGATTTAATCGTAAGTACCAAAGAATGATCCTGAAAATTGACGCCATTTTGCGTCGCTTCATCCTAACCGGCGAAATTGAATAAAGCAATGAGTAAGATTAACATAGATAGAATCGTAAGCGATCTTCGTACAAGAACGACCTACATTACTCCGCTTGTCGAAGCCGTTTGTAACTCAATCGATGCCATTGGTTCAAAAGCCGATGGTAAGGTTGATATCGTAATAAAAAGAGCAGAAATATTACCGGAAATGGGAGGTAGAGCTCTTGCTGACATAATAGGCATTGATGTTATAGACAATGGCATAGGCTTTACTGAGGACAATAGAGAATCGTTTGATACATACCGCAGTGACATGAAAGTAAAGCAAGGCGGTAAAGGTTTCGGGCGTTTTATGTATTTGAAATATTTCAACGATGTTAGAATTGAAAGTATTTATAGGACAGACGATGAACTTCGATTCCGTAATTTTACTTTTGGCAGAGGCAATAATATTATTGAAAATGAAAAAGAAGGTTTGGCGGCTGAGAACGCTAAAACAGGCACAATTCTTCATTTAGCTGGAGTAAAAAAGGGTGCAATACCCGATAAAGGTTTGGAAGTTATTGCGCGTAAACTTCTTGAAAAAATACTCGTATTCTTCGTTGACCCCAAAAGTCCCGCTCCGACTATTAGAATTATAGAAGATGACAATTCGGATGCTATTGTCTTAAATGATTATATTGGTGACGATGAGGATATTGTCTTCATTGGATCGTCTCCAATTGATATTATTGATAAGGACAGTGGAGAGTTATTGAACTTTAATGTTCAGATTTACAAGATATACTACTCACAAGCCGTTAGCCGAGTAAGTCTGACTGCGAATAAACGCGAAGTAACAGATACTGCTCTCCATGCTTATATACCAGAATTTCAAGAGACATTGTTCGAGGTTGATAAAAATGGTAGACAGAGGAATTATAGTGTCAAGGCATATGTAATAGGTGATTTTCTTGATAAAAATGTAACGGTTGAACGTGACGGCTTTACAATTAGTAAAGATGAAGGGGAATTGTTATCATCCGTTTCTGAAAAATCTATAGAACGTGAGGCTGCCTATGTTGTTAAAAATAAGTTTTTTGAAGAGATGTCTCGCCGTTTTGAAGAAAAGAGACAACGAGTTGAGAACTATGTGACACATAAAGCTCCATGGAATAGGACTTTAATGTCCGATATAGACTTAGAGTCTATGGCAATGGGCATCTCTGAACAAGAGATGGAAATGCGGTTCCAAAAGGCTAAATTTGAGAGAGAACAACAGATTTGGATTGAAATAAAAGAGATTGAATCTCGGCAGGAAGAGGAAACTGACGAAGATTTTGACAATCAAGTATCCGAACTTGTCGGGAAAATTTCAAATTCGTCAAAAAATGACTTGGTGCATTATGTTTGCACGAGAAAGAAAGTAATTGATCTATTTGATATTCTAAGAAAGAGAAAAGACGATGGTACCACATCATTGGAGCGTGATATACACAATCTCATATACCCTATGGGGAGAAACTCGCTAAATATAGAATACGAGGATCATAACCTGTGGCTTCTTGATGAGCGTTTGGTGTTCTCTACATTCACTGCCTCAGATCAAAGTAATTTTAAGGATGATAACGATGCTCCAGATCTGGCAATCTTCTTTGACAATAAATCGATGTACAGGCAAGGCGATAACATCGCAACCTCGCCAATTTGTATTGTTGAGTTTAGTAGATGACAAAAATTAAATTCATGCTATTAAACACTTAATTTTCAGTCG
>CAMWJS010000030.1 GCA_947174635.1 uncultured Muribaculaceae bacterium | reverse complement strand
GAGCCGTGCGTCCCTACATCGCAAACCGAAATTTTGGAGTTCTGCAACACCCTCACCACGCCCCTTAAGTAAACAGCATTGAATCGCGTCCCTACAAACAAACAAACAAACAAACAAACAAACAAACAAACAATTTTACAGACAATTTTATAAACAAGTTTACAAACAACCTGTATACCCCATGAAAAAACTGGTCACATTCATCGCTGCACTCGGCATTGCCGCAAGTGCGATTGCTTCAGAACTTACTGTAGTATCCTACAACCTACGTTATGAAAACGACTGGGACGCCGAGGCCGGCAACGGCTGGAAAGCGCGCTACCCCGTAGCCGCCGACCAGCTGCTGTTCATACGTCCCGACGTATTCGGCACCCAGGAACTCCAATCGGGCCAGATAAAGGACCTGCTTGCTCGCATGCCACAATACTCCTACATAGGCGTGGCGCGCGAAGACGGCAAGGAGGAGGGCGAACACTCAGCCATATTCTATAACCGCGACCGCATAAGACTCATTGACTCGGGCACTTTCTGGATATCTGAGACGCCAGAGCGTCCATCGAAAGGCTGGGACGGGCAGTGCACGCGCATTTGCACCTGGGGACACTTCGAGACCGCTGACGGCAAGCCGTTCTATTATTTCAACATGCACATGGACCACGTAGGCATCGTGGCTCGCCGCGAGGGGGGAAAACTGATTGTCGACAAAATCAGGGAGATAGCCGGCGACGGTGCCACCGTGCTTCTTTCGGGCGATTTCAATGTCGACCAGACAAGCGAAGTCTACAATGTGTTCGCGTCGTCGGGCATACTCGCCGACACGTATGAGAGCGCCCGCCACCGCTTCGCCCCCAACGGCACATTCAACTCATTCAACCCCGCCAACACCACTGCCTCGCGCATCGACCACATATTCGCAAGCCCCTCGGTGACTGTCGACCGCTACGGTATCCTGACTGACATGCGCTGGGAAAATGTACCGTCGGAGGTACACAAAGGCACCGACGCTCCCGACGAAATCGACCTTGCCGAACGTCTGATACACACCATCTCCGACCACTACCCCGTTGTAGTCTACCTCGAGTTCTGATATAACTCAAAACTCAAACCAACGCGGTTGAAAACAGCGTCTACTACATGAATACCTCGTAAAGTAGACGCGGTTTTCAACCGCGTTGGTTTGAGTTCAATGTTCAGAACGATTTCAGTTGATTTTGTTGAATTCGGCTTCTACGGTCATTTTCATGCCTATGCCACCGTATGACTGATCGACATCGTAGATTACTTCCATGTGCGTTGCCGTCAATTCCTTTATTGTCCATTTTATGTTTGAGCCTTTGAATATGAGGACATTGCCCGTGAGAGAAACATTATTCTCGTCAATAGTGGTCACGGAACCGATCATTTCAGTTTCAAGCCGGGTTATAATCATATCTTTCACCGAGGCAGGGAGGTCGGCGCCAGTGAAGCTGAACGATTCAACATCGCAGTCGACACATTTCCAGTTGCCAACAAGCTCTTTGACATCTCCGCCGGTGAAATCATCGTCATCATCGTCGTCGGAACATGCTGTCACAAATACACTAATTGTCAAGGCAATCACGAAAAGAGGAATAAATTTCCTCAGATACATAATGATATAATTCTTCAGTTAATGTAATTTTAAGTAACTGTTCAAAATTATAAAAAGCAACAAGCCCAAGGCGGCAGATATCGCACCTTGCTCGCCTCAGGCTTTATTTTCTTTATCGCTACCGGACAGCGACCCGTCAGTGGGTCACGTCTGTAACTTATTTTAGTTGTTCTCGGGGCGGAGTTTGCGTACGGTCACCGCAGTCTGCCACATTTCGCTTTCGCGGAGTGCCTTGAGTTCTTTTTCAAGACCGTCGCGATAGTCGGGCTTGGAGTTGGCATCGATTGAAATCTGAGCCTCGTTGCCGGTCTTCACGCTGTTGTAGAGCTTTTCGACCACGGGCTTGATGGCATCGTGGAACGGGCCCATCCAGTCAAGTGCGCCGCGCTGCGCGGTGGTAGAGCAGTTGGCATACATCCAGTCCATACCGTTCTTTGCGAAGAGGGGCATGAGCGACTGTGTAAGTTCCTCGACAGTCTCGTTGAAAGCCTCGGAGGGGGTGTGGCCGTTTTCGCGGAGCACTTCGTACTGGGCGAGCAACAGGCCCTGGATAGCGCCCATGAGCGAACCGCGTTCGCCGGTGAGGTCGGAAGTAGCCTCGCGCTGGAATGTGGTCTCGAACAGGTAGCCAGAACCGATGCCGATGCCGAGTGCGATGGTGCGCTCAACGGCGCGGCCGGTGTAGTCCTGATAGATAGCGTACGATGAGTTCAGACCGCGGCCTTCGAGGAACATGGTGCGCAGCGATGTGCCCGAGCCTTTGGGGGCTACCATGATCACGTCGATGTCGGCGGGGGGCACCACGCCGGTACGGTCGCTCCAGGTGATGGCGAAACCGTGCGAGAAGTAGAGTGCTTTGCCGGCGGTAAGATATTTTTTAAGTGTAGGCCATACCGACATTACGGCTGCGTCGGAAAGAAGGCACATCACGATGGTGGCACGCTCGGCAGCTTCCTCGATTGAGAAAAGCGTCTCACCGGGCACCCATCCGTCGGCCACGGCCTTGTCGTAGGTCTTGCCTGCGCGCTGTCCCACGATGACGTTGAAACCATTGTCACGGAGATTCATACTCTGGCCGGGGCCCTGTACGCCATAACCTATCACTGCGATTGTTTCATTCTTAAGCACTTCACGCGCTTTCTCGAGGGGGAATTCGTCGCGGATAACGACTGTTTCTTCCACGCCTCCAAAGTTCATTTTTGCCATGATTAAAGCAATTATTATTTGGGTTCTTAAATATTGTACCTTTTAATTGTTGCAAATATAAACAAATTTTGCGATATAACTTGCAATTTGCGACAAATATTTTGATTTTTTCTTTAAATTGTAGCCATTACGGCTATCATGACACCGAAAAGACAGTAATGACTCACGGTTTCAGCTTTACGGGAGCGCCGTCGACTATGGCAATTACTACCGCGTCGTCGACATGCAAGGTTGCCGAGTGACCGTCGTAGAGACAGCGGCCGTCGACTGAATACAATCTCACATGGCCGCCGCTGACGGTTATTTCGCCCGGAGCGGAAACCCAGGCGCGGCTATGGGAGCAGGTCACATCATCGACCGACGCTTCGGCCGCTTGCCGCAGGGTCAGGCGGTCAAGGAACAGTTTGCGGTTTGACCGGTCGTTGCCGTAACTTATCAGCACCCTTACATCGGAAGAAGATAGAGGCGCATCAAACCGGATATCGTAAACTCCATATCCGGCTTCCGATAGCGTGACGGTATGCCGTGATGTCACAGAACCGTCGGCTTCGAGCAGTGACACATCCACCGTAGCGCCGACGTAATACCGCTCATTGTTATACTCGGCCATAGTCAGCGACGCTACAAGAGGGGCGGCGGTATTTACCCGAACCGAAGGGGTTGAAAGGGTGACAGGAGTGAGCGACGGGGCGAACACGAAATTGCCTGCACATGTGCCGATAGCCGATGCGGTCCAGCCGGAGGAAGCGGTTATGCTGTCAATGTCGCCGGTGTAGGATATATTATCCATCGAACCGACGGTGGATCCACTGAAATCCTCGTCGAGCAGGATGATATCGGCCTGCGCATAGCCATCAGACCCCGTCTGCGCCGCACATGGGAGGAATGCAGACAGCATCATGGATTCAATGATTATGGCTTTGACGCAAGATGAAACATCCATAGAGGAAATCATTGTGGCGAAGAGACTCAGTCGGCCGCCGGTATTATAGGCAGACTGCGCGGACAGAACTTGATGCGGGCACGGGTGCACACCACTCCGTCACGCGCGATTTCCACATCCTGTGTCTCCTCGTCGCCCTTGCAACGCACCTCCACGACATCCTCGAAATGCGCTTCGCTATGATATGATATGTCGAAACGGCTCACACGGTTGAGGTCGTAGTGGTTGACGCCCCAACGGTCGAGAATAAACTGGATGTAGCGTGTGGAGTTGACGTGACGGTTGAAATCGATATCGGAATACTGGAATTTATACATCGTCACATGGTCGGGAATGCCGAGAGACACCAGGCGCGGATGGCGTTCGATGGGACATTTGCACTTGCTCGGTGTGATTTTGTCGAGCAAGGATGTAAGGTCGGCCGGGCGGCGTGTGACGATATTTATAGCCACCCACGTGAGCCTGCCGTAGCCTATTGTCTCGTCCTTGTCGTCGCGGATTTCGACAATGCGTTCGGAGAAATGACGGTTGATATCCTCCACCCATGTGATAAGACTATAAGACTTGTTGATGGAGGGGAAACGCGTCAGCTCGACGCTGACCCTTGACAACACCCAGGCATTGTTATCTTTAAGAAGATGCTCGTAGCCCACCCCTATTGCCGAGGCATGGGCGGTGGATATGTCGATAAGCCGCTGTGCGAGAAGAGGCAACGATATTTCCTGCTGAGCATTGCACTCGGCCGCACTCAAAAAGTAATCAACTCTGTATTCTGTCAAGTTATTGTCCATTTCCTGCAAATTATCTGTTGTAATACCGGCATGTAGTTACCAATACCAAATATACAACAAATTTAATTAAATTTTGGATATACCGTTAAGAGAGTGTTTGAATTTAAACCGTATTAACAATAAAAGAGAATGAGAGGAGATATTTCAAATTAATCCTGAGGCCTTTTTTGGTTAATTCCGCCAAGTTTCATCAGTCGCATAGCTCGCTATGCTCCTTCTTCAACTCGCGGAATTACCTCAAAAAATTCTCTCAGTCTTAATTTGGTTTAAATCCAAACACTCTCTAAGAATACATTCACTCGGCCGGGAATTTTCCGGGATGCAGACGGGCCTGCTGCTCGATGTAGTTTGATACGTGCTCGATAGGCGATTTTGTCACGGTGACGCGACCGGAACGCACGAACTGGCGTATATCGTAGCGTTTGAGTTCTTCAAAGAGGGCTTCGGTCTCGTCGTTGTGGCCGGTCTTTTCAAGAATCGTATATTCAGGGGTTATATCAAGAATACGTGCGCCGTGATGGCGTATGATATTTTCCAGATTGCTTTCAATCAGAAGCTTGTCGGTAGGCACTTTATAGAGGGCGACTTCCTGATAGACGATTTCGTCGTCGGTGTGGAGGAAGGCCTTGAGCACGTCGATACGCTTTTCGATCTGCTGCACGACCTTTTCCATCTGCCTGCGGTCGCCATAGGCAGTAAATGTGAGTTTGTGCACACCCGGAATTGAAGTGGGACTTGCCGAGATGCTTTCGAGATTGATGCACCTGCGGGTGAAGATAATGGTCACCTGATTGAGGACACCGACATTATTTTCTGAAAATACTGAAATCGTAAACAACTGTTTTTCCATAGTCTATCACATCTTAAACATCTCGTTAGCATTAATCATCATCTCATCCACGGCCGCTCCGAGGGGAATCATCGGGAATATCATGTCGGCCGGGTCGATATTCACATTGAGCAGATATGCCTCTTCGCTTTTGACCAGGCGGTCAATAGCGTCGTTGAGCATCGAGCGGTCGTTGACGTTCTCCCCTTTTATGCCGTAGGCGGCGCAGATTGCCACAAAGTCGGGATTGACCATCGGAGTCTGCGAGAAACGTCCGTTGTAGAAAAGCTGCTGCCACTGGCGCACGTTGCCGAGGAAGTTGTTGTTGAGCAGGACTATCTTGACAGCCGTGCCGTATTCAAGTATTGTGCCGAGTTCCTGGATAGTCATCTGGAAACCGCCGTCGCCGACAAAGAGTACGACCTGACGCTCCGGACAACCCATCTTGGCACCGATTGCGGCAGGCAGGCCGAAGCCCATTGTGCCGAGGCCGCCAGAAGTCAGAAGCGAGCGCGGTTCGGTAAAACGGAAATAACGGGAGCCGAACATCTGGTTCTGCCCTACGTCGGTGACACCGATAGCGCGGTCGTGGAACGCACGGCTTACAAGGTTGACAACCTCGCCCATTTTCATCATGCCGCTGCCGGGATAGACTTCCGGATTGATTACCTTTTCAGTCTCCACCTCCTCGCAAGGCTTGAATGAGTCGAGCCATGCGGCACGTCGCGTCTGGTTGATTTTAGGCAGCAGAGCCTCAAGCGCCTGACGTGCGTCGGCGTGTATGGTCAGCGCGGCCTTTACATTTTTATTGAACTCCGACGAGTCGATATCGACATGTATAATCTTTGCATCGGGAGCATAGCCGTCGAGACGGCCGGTGACACGGTCGTCGAAACGCATGCCTATGGCAAGGATGACGTCGGCGCGGTTGGTGTTGTAGTTGGGGCCGATGTTGCCGTGCATGCCGAGCATACCTTTATAAAGCGGATGGTCAGACGGCATTGTCGACAGGCCGAGCAGCGTCGCTGCCACCGGGATATCGGCCTTTTCGGCGAGCATCTGAAGTTCCTTTTCTGCGCCTGCAATCATCACTCCGTGGCCGGAGAGTATCATGGGGCGCTCGGCATGGTTGAGCATACGGGCAGCCTCGGAGATATCGGCGGCATTGATTTCGGGCACGGGAATATATGAGCGGATATAGTCGCATGTCTGATGCGCCCACTCCATCATACCCACCTGGGCATCCTTGGCGATATCAAGCACTACGGGGCCGGGGCGTCCGCTGTTGGCGATATAGAATGCACGCGCCACGGCTGCCGGAATATCTTCGGCACGGCGTATCTGCACTGCCCATTTGGTGACGGGATGCACGATACCCACCACATCGGTCTCCTGGAACGCATCGCTACCGAGCAGCGACGAAGCGACCTGTCCGGTGATTACGACAAGCGGCGTCGAGTCCATCAGCGCGTCGGACAGACCGGTGATGACATTTGTGGCAGCCGGACCAGAGGTGACGATTACCACGCCCGTCTTTCCGGTGGCACGCGCATAGCCCTGGGCGGCGTGTGTCGCGCCCTGCTCGTGGCGTACCAAAATATGCTTCAATTGCGAAGTATAGTCATAGAGTTTGTCGTAGACCGGGATAATAGCACCGCCGGGATACCCGAACACCATATCCACTCCCTCGCAAATGAGTGATTTGATAAGCGCTTCAGCTCCGTTAATCTTATTGCTCATATATAATATCTTTTTTTACCTTGAATAATTATATTTGTGTGTGTCGGCGAGGGGTTGGCTACTGTCTTACTCCTCCCTTGTCGGCCGATGTGACGGCGGCCGCATAGTTGCGGAGCGCCTTCGACACCACCCTGTCGCGTCCGCGCGGGGTAAAGGCTTCATCGCCGTAAGCCTCCTCTTCAGCACGGCGTGCGGCAAGTTCGGCGTCAGAGATGTCGACACGTATCGTACGTGCCGGTATGTCAATCTCGATGATGTCGCCGTCGCGCACCAGACCGATATTGCCTCCGGCGGCAGCCTCAGGCGATATGTGGCCGATTGACAGGCCGGAAGTTCCACCGGAGAAGCGTCCGTCGGTGATAAGGGCGCACTCCTTTCCGAGATGCTTTGCCTTGATATAGCTTGTTGGATAAAGCATCTCCTGCATGCCGGGACCTCCCTTGGGGCCTTCATAGGTGATTACCACCACGTCGCCCGATATGACTTTGTCGCCGAGGATGCCTTCCACGGCCTCGTCCTGCGAGCGGAACACTTTGGCAGGACCGCGGAACCGGAATATGCTTTCATCGACACCTGCGGTCTTGACAACGCAGCCGTCGAGCGCGATATTGCCTTTGAGCACTGCAAGGCCTCCGTCCTTTACGTAGGCGTGGTCCACGTCGCGGATACAGCCGCTGGCACGGTCGCCGTCAAGCTCGGAATAATACGACATCTGCGAGCCGAGCACAAGATTTTTTTTCTCGCCGGGAGCCGAGCGCCAAAGCTCGTCGGCGGCATCGTCAAAATTCTTGCCGCCGATGGCATATCGGTCGATAGCTTCTGCAAGCGTAAGCCCGTCGACACGTTTCACCGAGGTGTCGAGCAAGCCTGCATCGGCAAGCTGTTTCATTATCGAGAGTATGCCTCCAGCGCGGTTGACATCCTGCATGTGGTAGCTGGAATTGGGCGCCACTTTGCAGAGGACCGGAGTCTTGCGCGAAAGAGCGTCGATGTCGTCCATTCTGAAATCGGCACCGGCCTCGTTGGCCACAGCAAGAAGGTGGAGCACGGTATTGGTCGAGCCACCCATGGCGATGTCGAGGGTCATGGCGTTGAGTATTGCCTGACGCGACGCGATGGAACGGGGCAACACCGAAGTGTCGTCTTTCTCATAGAAAGCGTAGGTGTTCTCGACGATTTTTTTTGCGGCCTTCCTGAAAAGCTCCTTGCGGTTGATATGCGTGGCGACTATAGTGCCGTTGCCCGGGAGCGCCAGACCGATGGCCTCGTTGAGCGAGTTCATGGAGTTGGCGGTGAACATGCCCGAGCATGAGCCGCATGTGGGGCAGCCGCGACGTTCAAGCTCGGCCACGGTAGCGTCGTCGACCGATGTGTCTGCCGAGTCAATCATGATGTCGATGAGGTCGAGGGCACGGTCGCCGAGGCGTCCGGCTTCCATCGGACCGCCGCTGACGAAGATTGCCGGGATATTGAGTCGCATAGCCGCCATAAGCATGCCGGGAGTGACCTTGTCGCAGTTGGAGATACACACCATTGCGTCGGCCTTGTGGGCGTTGACCATATATTCTACCGAGTCGGCGATAAGGTCGCGCGACGGAAGGGAATAAAGCATTCCGTCATGCCCCATTGCGATACCGTCGTCAATGGCGATGGTATTGAATTCTGCTGCGAAACATCCGAGTTTCTCAATTTCCGATTTTACTATCTGTCCTATTTCGTGCAGATGTGTATGGCCGGGGACAAACTGAGTGAATGAATTTACAATGGCGATAATCGGCTTGCCGATCTGTTCCTCTTTCATACCATTTGCACGCCAGAGGGCACGTGCGCCTGCCATTCGGCGGCCTGATGTGCTTGTCGCGCTTCTTAACGGTGTAGGCATATTGATGTTGTTTTTTTTGATTGTTGAAGCTTTTGTTTTCAGATAGCTCTCAGTGCATGTTTGAAAGTGCTCTTAAATGCGGCCACGGGAGAGACGGTATGATGAAAATAGCCCGGAGTATCCGTTGAAATAAATCAAATATAAATCCAATACAAATTATGGGCGGCAATCGTTCGGTATAGACCGAAAAAAACATGTTGCCTAACATAGTTTTTTATCAGAATTTCGCAAAATTATTCAAAAAGAAGCGTATTAACAAATAATTGCACACTTTTTTACCCGATATGCAATTAATTTTTTATCATACATACTGTTTTTACAATATTTTTTTCAAAAACGTAAAAGAATGACGCGCGACGCCAAATTATAGAACTTTTTTCCGTAATTTTGCAAAATCAAGCAATATCTCCGGTCAACAATATTTAATTAAGAAAAAAGATAACGTGAAAATCAACCTCCGTTGTTTAACAGCAGTCATAGCCATCATGTGTGCGATATCCGTCAAAGCTATAAGTTTTGACCTTGATTCCATAGCCGCAATGGGTCGTTTCCCGCGTTTTTGCGTTAATACCTACCGATGGGGCGACAAATTTTTCAACGGCTATGACTCTACATACGTAGAGGGGACAGGTTATAAATGGAACGTGAAGCTGCGCACCGAGTCGTGGACCGACTATTACGAGCTGCATTTCGTCAACGACACCGAGATGTCCATGATGTCGCGCCCGTCGACCTCTGCCGGTCTATACCTGACATATATGGCGCTGTCATTGGGATACGATATGAATGTATCCAAATATTTCAACGGACACGATGAAGCACGGCGCCGATGGAATTTCGGGTTCAACTGCATGCTCTTTTCTGCCAACCTTTATTTTGTGCAGAACGATGTAGGGACCAACATATCGGAATTCCGCCCCTATGGGAAAGAAACGCTGCATCCAGATATCGAATACAAAGGAATAAACAATACCAACTGGGGGTTCGATCTATCGTATTTCTTCACGCACAGGCGCTACTCCCATGCCGCAGCGTTCAATTTCTCACGTGTACAGCGTCGCTCTGGAGGGTCGTTCTTTGCCGGATTTTCGTTCAACCGTATCAAGTATGACTTTGACTTCAACGGGCTGCCCGATGATATCAGCGAAGCGCTTCCGGCCGACATCCCCGACAACCATTATGTGGTGAACACGCACAACTACATCCTGTCGGGAGGATACGGTTTCAACTGGGTCTTCGCGCGGCACTGGCTCGCGGGAATATCGGGCACCGTGATGGCCGGGCTGTCGGATGGTTATTACGAGGATACATCCAACAAAAAGACCACATTAATGGCTATGAGCCGCGGTGAGATATCGGTTATATGGAACAACAACCACTGGTTTGCAGGCGCAATCGGGAATGTGCGCCTCGGCATGATACGCGACCAGAAACGCACTCTAATGTCATCGGTCATCAATGTAGAGGTATCGGTGGGATACCGGTTCAATCTGTGGTGACGGCCGACGGCGATTAGGACAGTTTTATCCAAATAGCAAAAGATAATATACTCTTCGGAAAAATAAATTTACTATCTTTGCCGTTACTATATTATTATTTACGAGATACCGTATACCCTCTGACGAGATGAAAAGACTGATATATATTATCTGCACGATGCTGGCCTGCGGATTGCTGTCGGGCTGCGGCGGCCCCAAGCTCGCCACTGCCAACGAGCAGTATGCACGCGGTGAATACAACGACGCGGCCAAAACCTACCGTAAAATCTACAACAAGCTGACGAAGCCCGACGAACGCACCATGCGCGGCGAGGTGGCATGGAAAATGGGACTCTGCCATCGCGAGCTCAACCAGTCGGCACGCGCGGCAGCCGCTTTCCAGAATGCCATCCGCTACAAATATCCCGACTCGCTTGCGCAGCTGTACCTTGCCGAGGCGCTGCATGCCGAAGGCAAATATCCGCAGGCAATAAAGGCCTACAAGGATTTCCTTGAGATAGCACCGGATTCAAAAGAAGCAAAAAACGGTCTTGACGGCGCCACTATGGCCAATGCCACCCGTGGCGAACGCACCCGCTACGTGGTAAAACAGCACAAACTGTTCAATTCGCGCCGTGCCGACTACGCCCCGATGTATGCGCCGGGGGAAACCGACATCATCTATTTCACCACCACCAATGAGAATGTCAACGGAACCAAAAAGTCGGAAATTACCGGTATGAAAAAAGGTGATATATGGATGTCGCGCAAGAATGAACGCGGCGAATGGATGCGCCCCGAGGCTGTCGAAGGTGAGCTCAACACCGAGTTTGACGAAGGTATCATATCGTTTTCACCCGACGGCTCTATGATGTATCTTACCCGTGCGCGCCGTGAGCCCAACTCACCCACATCAGTGGAAATATTCACATCGACACGCTCAGATGCAAAATGGAGCGCACCGCAGAAACTTGAAATCACGGCCGACACCATTTCGGTCTACGCACATCCCGCCGTGTCGCCCGACGGCACATACCTCTATTTCACATCCGACATGCCCGGAGGGGAAGGCGGCCGCGATATATGGCGCATCAATCTCAAGGACCGTGTCGGCTCGCTCGAAAATCTCGGCAAGTGGATCAACACGCCGGGCGACGAGATGTTCCCCTACATGCGCACCGACTCGGTGATGTATTTCGCCTCGGACGGCCATCCCGGATATGGAGGGCTGGACATATTCCGCGCTGAGCTTACCAAATCGGGCGGCTGGAAGGTGGAGAACATGGGACGCCCCGTCAACTCCCCGGCCGATGATTTCGGCATCACTTTCGAGCCCGGAGCCGAGCGCGGATTTCTGTCGTCGAACCGCGACGACGCCCGTGGCTATGACCATATATTTTCATTCGAACTGCCGGAGCTGCAGATATGGATATCGGGATGGGTGCTCGACCGCGACGACGAGCCTGTGCCAAATGCCGTAATACGCATCGTGGGCAACGACGGCTCCAACCAGAAGGAAGTGGCACGTACCGACGGTTCTTTCCGCTTCCCGCTGTCGCGTGGCGTAAGCTACGTGATGCTTGCCGGAGCAAAGGGCTACCTCAACGCCAAACAGGAATTCACCGCCGACACCGCCGAGGAGGACGCCGAATACAATGTCGACTTCATCCTGGCTTCAATCAACAAACCTGTGGTAATCGACAACATATTCTACGACTTCGACAAAGCCTCGCTGCGTCCGGAGTCAAAAACAGCCCTTGACGAGATGGCGCAGGTGATGCGCGACAATCCCAACATCACGATAGAAATGGCATCGCACACCGACCGCAAAGGCTCTGACGAATACAACCTCGCGCTGTCGGAACGTCGTGCCAAATCGGTAATCGACTACCTGATATCTGTAGGTATCGCCTCCGACAGGCTCCAGCATGTGGGCTACGGAGAGTCGCGTCCCAAGACCATTACAAAACGTCTTGCCAAGGAATATCCGCAATTCCCCGAAGGGACTGTGCTCGACGAGAAGTATATCGAGACACTGCCCGAGGCCGACCAGGAAGCCGCCGACCAGATCAACCGCCGCACGGAATTCCAGGTGCTCTCCATCGACTACAATATGTTCTGACACATCAAAACCGCTGCAAGTCATGAAATGGCGTACGGAAATATCGGTACCTCGGCTTGACACCGAGATAAATCATGCCACCTCCGTGGTAATGATCGGCTCGTGCTTTACCGATGAAATAGGCCACCGACTGCAAAACCAGCTTTTTGATGTATCGGTCAACCCGTCCGGCATCCTTTTCAATCCCGAAAGCATCGCCGACACCATCGCCGACGCTCTTGACGAAAAGAGATTCACCGCCGACGAACTTTTTGAAGTAGACGGCACATGGCGTACATTACGCCGGCATTCACGATTCTCGCTTCCCGACCGCGACGCCACTCTCGAGCTTCTCAACTCGAGTATCGACACCACGCGTAGCCGCCTCCTGTCGGCCGATCTGCTGATTGTCACTTTAGGTTCGGCAATAGTCCACCGTCACATACCGTCGGGTAAGGTCGCGGCAAATTGCCATAAACAGCCCTCTCAGCTTTTCTCTGTTGAAAAGCTCCGGGCGGATGACATCGTTGCGCGATGGCAGTCACTACTGTCCACTCTTCTGAAGCTAAATCCGGGACTGAAAGTAGTATTTACCGTAAGTCCGGTGCGGCATATAGGCTACGGACTTCAACGCGACCGGTTGTCGAAATCAACGCTCATTGTGGCCGTCAACGAACTTCTCGGAGAGCGGGTGAACTATTTTCCGTCGTATGAGATTATAGTGGATGACCTGAGGGACTACCGCTGGTATGCTGAAGATATGGTGCATCCGTCGTCGCAGGCGGTTGACTATGTGTATGACATTTTCCGCAGTGCGACAATGACGCCCCAGACCATTGCGACGGCCGAAAAATGGGGCAAGCTGACACGACGCATGGCGCACCGCCACACATCTCCGCAGGCCGAGCTACGTTTCCGCGACGAGACCGCTGCCATGGCAAAAGAGCTGGCAACGGGCGACAACGCTTTGTTTCAACGATTTATTTCTCTAACACAATGAAAATCGATATATCCGACATAGCAGCACTTTTCAACTGCGAAAGGGAATTGCGTCCCTGCATAATCGAGGAACTGCTGACTGACAGCCGCCTTCTCCGCGAGCCGGAGAAAACCGTTTTTGTGGCACTCCGCACCGCCAACAACGACGGACACGCCTACATCGGGGAACTGGCCGACAAGGGGGTAAAGAACTTTATTGTCGACCGCATTGAGCCGCAATGGAGTAATTATACGGACATCAACTTCATTAAAGTTGGCAACACGCTTGAGGCCCTTCAGAAAATCGGAGAACTATGCCGGAAGCGACTGAAAGGTCAAGTCGTGGCAATAACCGGAAGCATCGGCAAGACCACCGTCAAGGAGCTTTTCAACACGTGCGCCCGAGGCAACGGCAAGACCGTGACACGCAGTCCGCGGTCGTACAATTCACAGGTCGGTGTTCCGTTATCGCTATGGCAACTCGACCCGACAGCCGACGTAGCAATAGTAGAGGCCGGCATTTCACGCAAAGACGAAATGGCAAAGCTGGCCGGCATGATACATCCGGAGATTGGAATACTGACCGTAATCACCGGCGAGCATGACGAAGGATTCAATTCACGTAGGGAAAAAATCGAAGAAAAAATAAAACTGTTCAGGGAGTGCCATACAATCATCTACAACATCGATGACCCCGACCAGAAAGAATTGCTCCATGAGCGATATCCCGACAAACGCCTGATTGGCGTACATGCCGGCAAAGGAAACGACTACACCGACTGCTTTGCCTATGTCAGGGAGCTTGCGGATGTTACCGGGACAGATGTCGCCATACCGGAGTCCCCGCTCCGTCCGGTCACCCGGCTTGAGGTAATAGACGGAGTCAACAATTGCCGGATTATAGCCAACCGACTGAGCGACGACCCCGTATCGCTCGGCGGAGCGCTTGATTTCGCATGTCGCCAGAGTGGTGGCAATGTATCCGTATCGGTTATCGTCGACAACGACACCGCCACAAGATATGGCGAAGAACTTGCATGCATCGCGGAGCGCTACGGTATAAAAAAGTGCCACACAACAGCACTCGCCCACCCCGACAATATTGTAAAGAATGACTTCCACGATGAAATCATCGTGGTCAACACATCCGACAGTTGCGGAGTCGACAAAGTGGTCGCCATACTCGAAGACAAGCAGCACGAGACCCTGATGGAGGTAAACCTCGACGCGATGGTGCATAATTTCAACTTCTTCCGTTCAAAGGTAAAACCCACGACAGGAGTCGTGTGCATGCTCAAGGCTCACGGCTACGGCGCAGGCTCGGTAGAACTGGCGCGCACGCTGCAGGAGCAGGGGGCGGCTTACATCGCGGTAGCTGTTGTCGACGAGGGCATAGAGCTGCGCCGATGCGGAATAACGATGCCGGTCATCGTGCTCAATCCGCGCGTTTATGATTTCCATACGCTCTACCTCTACGGACTCGAGCCCGAAGTGTACAGTTTCGAATTGCTTGAAAAACTTATATCGCACTTTGAGCAATATGATGAAAATGTCAGATTTCCCATCCACCTCAAGGTCGATACCGGAATGCGGCGTCTCGGTTTCCTTGAAGAGGATATGCCACGCGTGGCCGAAATGCTTTCCGGCTCGCGCCACATATATGCCAAAACGATATTCTCGCATCTTGCCTGCGCCGACGACCCGGATGAGGATGAATATACACTCAGCCAGTTCGCTATCTTCGAACGCTGCTACAACAATCTGTCGGAAAGGCTCCCCTACAGCATAAAGCGCCATATACTCAACTCGACAGGCATAGTGCGTTTTCCGGAGCATCAATACGATTTCGTACGCCTCGGCATCGGCCTGTACGGAGTGCCGACGATGTATGACGGGTCGATGTCGGAACTGCGCAACGTGTCAAGACTGACCTCGACCATCATCTCAATCAAGCACTGGAAAGCGGGCGACACCGTGGGCTACAACCGCCGCGGACGCCTCACCCGCGATTCAGTCATAGCCACCGTGCCGATTGGATATGCCGACGGCATCGACCGCCATCTCGGCTACGGCAACGCTTCGTTTGCCGTCAACGGGCACCGCTGCCCTACCGTTGGGTCGATATGCATGGATATATGCATGATCGATGTCACCGACGCCGTGTGCGGAGTAGGCGACCGTGTGGAGATATTCGGCGACAACGTGACGCCTCAGATGCTCGCCGACACCCTCACCACCATACCCTACGAGATACTAACATCCATCTCACCCCGCGTCAAGCGCATATATTACCGGGAATAACCAATCAGTCACTATAATTCATTGCAAATATGGAAATTTTACGCCAACGCATTCTCCAGGACGGCCGCGCTCTCCCCGGAGGCATTATCAAAGTCGACAGTTTTCTCAACCATCAGCTTGACCCCAATCTGATGATGGAGGTAGCCAAAGAGTTTGCGCGCCGCCTCGAAGGACGCAACATCAACAAAATCATCACCATCGAGGCAAGCGGCATCGCTCCGGCCATACTTCTTGGCTATGTCATGCAGCTTCCGGTAGTATTCATCAAAAAGAAAACGCCGAAAACGATGAGCGACTTCTACGTGACTGAAGTGCATTCGTTCACCAAGGACCGCTGGTACACAGTATGCATCGCCGAAGATTACCTGTCGGCAGAGGACAACGTAGTGTTTGTCGACGACTTCCTCGCCTATGGCAATGCCGCCCGTGGTGCAATTGACCTGTGCACGATGTCGGGAGCCAACCTCGAAGCGATGTGTTTCATAATAGAGAAAGGATTTCAGGGCGGAGGCGACCAGCTGCGCCGCGAAGGCTACGACCTCATCTCACTCGCCATAATCGATGCCGATGCCGACGGCCAGATAAAATTTCGCGATTGAACCGGCCGCATATTCAACATTAAGCCGATAATTGACGTTATAGTATCACAACGTGACATTACCGGATACTGACATTTCAACTGTTTATTTATTCATCATGAAGGGAAATCGGCTTATTATCTTATTGGCGCTGGCGCTTCTCGTGCCGGCTATCAGCTGTTATGCGGCACCGAAAGGCAAACAGCAACGCGTAGGCCTCGTGCTCAGCGGAGGCGGAGCACGTGGCATTGCCGAGATAGGCGTAATCCAGGCTCTCGAGGAGAACAACATCCCTGTCGATTATATCACCGGCACGTCAATCGGCGCCATCGTCGGAGGATTATATGCGGCCGGATATTCGCCTTCGGAGATGATGGAGCTAATCAAGTCCAAGATGTTTATCGAGGCGGCGACAGGCTGTATCGATCCGCGCTACAAGTATCAGTTCTTCAAACCGGAGCAAAAACCGGCGCTGCTCAACCTCAACATGTCGCCGGGGACTTTCACGCTGAGCCCGATACTCCCGGCCAGTCTCATATCGCCTATGCCGATGAACTTTTCGTTCATGGCAATATTTGCCCGCTACACGGCACAATGCGGCGGCGACTTCGACAAGCTCTTCGTGCCTCTGCGCACCGTGGCCTCCGACATGACCGAGAAATGCGCAAAAGTGTGGAGCGAAGGGCAACTAACCGACGCAGTCAGGTCGTCGATGAGTTTCCCCGTCGTGTTCAAGCCTGTCACCTATCAGGGATCACTCCTTTACGACGGAGGCATATTCAACAATTTTCCGGTCGATGTGATGAAAAGCGATTTCAAGCCCGACATCATCATTGGAGTCGACATACATGCCACCGACACGATAAAGCATTTTCCAGACGTGCTGCAGCAGATGGATATGCTTGTGATACGCCCCCAGAGTTATGATTTGCCGGAGAAAGACGGCATCAAGCTCCGCATCAACCTCAACAAATATTCGCTCCTCGACTTCGACAAGGCCGATGAGATATATGAGACCGGCTACCGCCACGGCCTCTCTATGGTCGACTCGATAAAAAAACGTGTCACATCACGCCGCACAGAAGCGCAAGTGGCAGAACGCCGTCGACAGTTCAAGGCCGCCACGCCACGGGCATATTTTGACTCAGTGAAGGTGACCGGCGGCACGAAAGCACAGAACGAATACATAAGCTATCTTTTCACGGCCGAGCATCCGGATACATTCGGCCTACAGTCGGCACTCGAATCATATACCATGGCAGTGTCGACATCACGGCTCAACGACCTCGAGCCGGAAGCCGTCTACGACAAGGAAACCGAACGATTCAGCCTGCAGCTGCGCGCCTCGGTCAAAAACCCGATTGACATCGGCATCGGCGGTTTCGTCACATCGTCGGCCAACTCAATGCTGTTTCTCTCTTTAGGCTACAATTCTCTCAACCACAAGGCCGTCAACGCCTCTGTCAACGGCTGGATAGGTCAAAGCTACATGGCCGGAATGCTTGATGCCCGGCTCATGCTGCGCCGCCGGCATGTATCGGCTCTCGGATTTGAAACGGTGGTCTGGCGACAGAAATTCTATGAGAACGACAAACTGTTCTATCAGGACGACGCGCCCGCTTTCATCACCAATCTCGAAACATTCACCCGATTGAAATACTCCCGCGCGACAAGCCTGCACGGCATATTCGCGCTCGGTATCGCCTACGGCCACACCGACGACCGCTTCTACAACAACGACGAGAGCATCGTCAGCTCCAACACCGACCGCAACAAGACTACGCGCGACCTTGGACAGGCATCGGCAAAATGGACCTACTCCACCCTCGACGACATCGCCCTGCCGATTGAGGGACGTTATGCCGGCGTGCTCGCACAAGCCGTATGGGAACGATATTCATTCATCCCGGGAGCACCGCTGCATCGCGCCGTCAACCCTTCGGAGAAAGGGCATGACAAATGGCTGCAACTCGAAATGAAATATCTTGATTATTTCAGCCTCGGCTCAAAATGGTCGCTCGGGCTGGAAAGCGACATCATATTGTCGACGCGCCACCTTCTCAACGACTACAATGCGGCGATTGTCAATGCCAACTCATTCAACCCCACACCGGCGTCGTACAACGTGTTCAACCCGAAGTTGCGGGCCAATTCGTTCATCACCGCCGGACTTGTGCCTGTGTATAAATTCAACGACCGGCTGACAGCACGCCTCGCCATGCACGGCTTCATACCGATGCGTCCCATACACCAGGACACTGACGGCACAGCCTGCTACGGACGCTGGTTCTCCCGTGCATCACTCTACACCGAACTGTCCGCCTCCCTGAAGCTCCCCTTCGGCAACCTCACAGCCTACGGCAGCTACCAGACCTCTCCCGGCAATCGCTGGGGCGTAGGCATCTCCTTCGGCTACTTCATCCTCGCCCCCCGCATGACAAGGTTGTAAAAACGCCAGTGTGATTTATCAATATTATCTGCTGTAATTTATGTGATTTATGTGATGTATGCATGAGACACATAAAATACATAAATTGCATACACTCCTATCTCTCACCAACATTTGATATTGCACGGCCATCAGTATCCACGCCTTTTACGCCTCTCTCGGCTCATAGCCTCCTTGAGGCCGCCGTCTTCAAGAAATTGCGCTTCAAGTGTTTTAAGGACTTTGGCTAACATGGCTTCCATTTGTCGTATCAAAGTAAGCATTATGTTGGCGACAGTCTCGTTGGAGCGAGCCTCGCATTTATCGATATATTCACGCGAATCATAGTGAGTCCGGCTATAATTTCGCGTAGCGAGGGTGCGGGGGTCATCTTTGCCCCATATCTCGCATTTATGTTGCCGTAGAAAATCAGCATAGTCCTCACGCAGTTCCATTACAGACCCGCGGGCTACGCCGATAAGTTTTATGCACATTTCGGTTGACACTGTGCCGTCACTTACACCTTCAACAATATTCTGCTTGCAGGAACGGGCAGCCTGTCGCATTTGGTCAATAGTGCGCGACACGCGTGGAAGAGCACGGCTTATAAACATCTCTGTAACATCGCAGATTATCACCGATTTGCGATACTCCACTATTTATAAATTATGTATCGAATATAAGACGTAAAATTTCGTAAGCGGGATATTTTGTCAGACCGCAATATGTTGCTATATTTGCAATTAAATCAAATATAAACTGACAAATGGCAAAAAAGAAGAAGATATTGCATAATACTCCTATTGGGGTGGGTGACAGTCACATTGATGAGATCGATGCTTTGAAGATGATGATTATGACCACAATGTCGGAAATGGGTATAACTCCGGAAGAATATGACAGTTTCCTTAAAAGTGACATCAACAAGGATAAAATAAAGGAGGCGATGCTCAGCCTGCCGTTTGATCAGCCGGACTTTGATTTCGACGATGACGATGCTCCAAAATCGTTTCTGCAACCGCGGCTACTTGTCGACACACCCTCTCCGATGCCCGATGCCGACAATAAATCGTTACGTATCAAGGTGCAGATGAAAGATGTCAGCAAGCCGCCTATGTGGCGTGAGCTTGTCATACCCGCCGATTTCAATTTCTCTCAGCTTCATTATGTCATTCAGGCAGCCACCGGACTGATGAACTGTCACTTGTGGCAGTTCCAGCGACAAGCCTATAATCCGGATCTTCAGATTGGTATTCCGGCAGATGACTCCGGCTACGGGCTCGACGAATGGACTCATGACGCCAACGAAACAGCCGTGACATCCTTCCTGGCGAAAAAGGGTGACAAACTCGAATATGTCTACGACTTTGGCGACGACTGGATTTTCACGGTCAGCGTGCTTGAAGTCATGGAGCGCAACGGCGAGGTCGCAGAGCTTACCAAATGGAAATGCGACATGCAGCCCATTGAAGACTGCGGGGGCGTTTACGCCTATCTGCAACTGCGCGACATACTGTCATCGCCCGGCTCGCTGAACAAAAAGATGAAGAGTGAAATTGCCGAAAATTACGGATTTGAAGATTTCGACATGTTTGCCGCATGGCTCGACGAAGCAAACATCGATGTAGAGTTCATACAGGAACAACTTTCCGAAATTCCCGACAAATTCGAAGATACATATTGATTTCAATGCCGTAACCGCATATTATTCTACGAGACTATAGTTTTTTATCATAAAATAATGAGCGGGATATTTTGCGGGGTGGGAAAATTGTAGTATCTTTGTGCCGCTTCAAAACAATACAAAACCAAATCAAATCAATTAAAACAAATTAATTAATGGCAACAAAAATCAGATTACAACGCCACGGTCGCAAGAACTACGCGTTTTATCCTATTGTAATCGCCGATAGCAGAGCACCACGAGATGGTAAATTTATTGAAAGGATAGGTTCTTATAATCCTAACACTAATCCTGCTACAATAACTTTGAATTTCGAACGGGCTTTGTATTGGGTCAACGTCGGCGCACAACCTACCGACACTGTACGCACCATCCTCTCTAACGAGGGCGTTCTGTTGATGAAACATCTTCAGGGCGGCGTGAAGAAAGGTGCTTTCGATGAAGCAGAAGCTCAACGTCGTTTCGAAGCCTGGAAAAACAAAAAGCAGGCTGCCGTTGACGCCGTTAAGACTTCTATGGCCGACAAAAAAGCTCTTGACGCCAAAACTCGTCTTGAAGCTGAGCAAGCTAAGAACAAAGCAAAAGCTGAGGTCGTAGCTAAGAAAAAAGCTGAAATCGCTGCTGCAAAGGCTGAAGCCGAAGCCGCAGCAAAAGCAGAGGCTGAAGCCGCTGAAGCAGCAACTGAAGCAGCAGAAGCTCCCGCCGCTGAATAATACAGCTTCCCTACAGCATTCGACTTAACGTCGATATAAAAGCTAAAGAGGTGCCCGCCGATTAATTATCGTGCGGGCGCTTTTTTATGTTTTCTTTATATCCGTCCGAAAGGATGCTTCAGAACTCAGAGGAATGCCTCACATGTAGGGACGCACGGCTCGTGCGTCCGCCAACACTCTGATTATCAGGCATAATATTCAATCACTCAGCTCATACGTCCGAATATTATCATTATGAGTCGAGCTTTGTGAAGTATTCCACGAATGTCATATCAGAGGGAATGCCGAGACGCGCACGCAGGCGCTGACGGCTTTTTTTCACCGAGTCGGGCTGGATGTTCATGACTCGGGCGATTTCTTTTGTGTCGAGACCAATACTTAGTAACGAACTGAGACGCAGTTCGTAGGCTGTCAGTCCGGGATGTCGTCGCAGCAGGGCTTCTGTAAAGCCCGGACACACACGCGTGAATGCCGCTTCAAATCCCTCTAATTTATTTGATTTTCCCACACTGTCATCTTCTGACTGACGCAGACTGACAGCCGCAAGCTCGCAACTGGTCTTATGCAACGTCGACTCCAGAACTTTCTTCTGCCTGAGATGTGAGCGTCTAATCAACAAAAATACAGTAATGACGACCCCTGCCAATAATATTAACAATATGACAAGCGCCAAAAGACCGTTGTTGCGAGCCGCGGCATGCTCACGATGCAAAGCCTGCGAAAACTGCGACATGTCGCGGGCAGCCTTGATGCGTGACATATCTACGGCACGGCTTGCCGAAGCGACAAGCAGACTGTCGGTGTGTATGCGGTCACGCATGCGGTCGGCGCTCTCTGTATCGCCGGTATAGATATAATGCCGCAGAAGTTCACTGGCTATTTCGATATTGAAAATGCCTGCATCACTGATCATCGCTTCCATCTCGTCGGCACGCGCCTCAGCTTCATCGCGCCGCGACATCATGTCATACAGCCGCAGGCAATAAATGTCATAGACAGTTGCCGCAGGGTGACGGATGTCAGAAAGAGCGTCCACATATATCGCCGCCGTATCCATAAACGCCCGGTCGCCGGTGATGCGGAACATATCTGTAAACACCATCACACCGATTTCAGGCACGGCCTCCATCATCTCTCTGCGCTGAAGCATGCTGTCGAGCATCGCGCGATATTCTACCGAGCAACCGCCATGACGCATCATTGACATGATATTGAAGTCCATGATGTCGCGGAGCATTGAGAGCGAATCGGGCGTAAAACGTTTTATCTCACGCAGACATTCAATTTGTGTCGGCTCATCCCACACCTGCGAATATGCATCCTGGATATTGAAGAGAGCGAGCGTTATGCGCAGACTGTCGCGAGCCTCGGCAAAGTAGTCAAGAAGCCCTGCACACAGTTCAGCCCGGTCGACAGGCTCATCGTGCAACCGCGACAAGTCAAGGCGTATTCTATTGTAAAGATAGGGAGACGCGGCAGAGTCGACAGCTGCAAGCGCCATGTCATAGCATGCCGACACACTGTCGTCGGAAGCGCCGTTGAGTTCCATCAACCGACCTTCGGCCCACAACGAAGCTGCAGGAGCGACATCTCTTCCTGCTGCCACAACCCGCAGCACGGAGTCAAGCGCGTCCCAATCCTCGATGCCCGGACTCTCGAGATGGTCGGCAAGTGTCAGAAGTCTGTCAGTTGCTACGCTGCCTGACTCCCACCGGCATGAAGAAGTGTCAGCTCGATTGACACACGATGACATTATCATAAATCCGAACAAAGCCACGATAGCGACAAAAGCATAAATCTGTTTCATGTATGCAAATTTAGCAAGATTTTTGTCGACAAACGGGTGTACCCGCAACTTTTGCAAGGTGTACCCCCTTTGTCCGCCTTGCAAAATCACATCAGACACTGCATTCTTTATAATTTCGCGACTGTGAAACCAATGTGACACCAAACTGAAGATTTATGAAATTATCCACTCTACCGGTATCAATCGCAATGATACTGTTTATCCTGCTGTCAACAACAGGGGCACAGGCAAAAGATGTGACTCTCGACGGAGCGACAGTGGCAGGCCCGACATCCGACATCAAGGTGACCTACGCCCTCAACTCGACAAAAAAAATCGCCCGGGTCAAAGAAGTGCGCAATGTCGGCGCCAACGGCTCGAGAAACACATGCGTGATTCCGAGCAAAATCAAGGTTAACAAAACGACCTACACCGTGACGATTATCGGCAAAAACGCATTCGGATATGAGACATTCAGCAAAGTCGTACTCCCCTCCACTATCACAGAAATATGCGAGAGTGCCTTCGGCAATATGGGCTTTTTGAGCAAGCTGGAAATTCCGTCATCCGTGACAACAATAGGGAAAAACGCATTTTACCACACCTCCCTTTACTCAATTACAATACCGGCTTCGGTCACTTACATCGGCGAAGGTGCTTTTGCCGGCAATTTGCTTCACTATGTGACATTCGCCGCCGGCTCCGCCCCTCTCACAATCGGTGCGAATGCCTTCGCTAAAAACTCTATCGGCACACTGACACTGCCTACTCGACTCGCTAATCTCGGAGCCGGTGCATTTTCTGACAACTTGCGTCTGACAAACGTTGTCATCAACGGCAACATAACCGTAATACCGGCACGTTGTTTTTACAATTGCACCATGCTCGCGTTTGTCACCGTCAACAGCCGCATAACCACAGTGGCAGAGTCGGCATTTGAAAACTGCGAGATATTCGGCAGTTTTATGCCCCAATCCAACTCTCTGATAACAATCGGCAAAAACGCATTCGCAAACTGCAACTTCCGCACACTTGACCAATCGACATTGGGTTATGGCCTGACTGATATCGGACCGGGCGCATTCAGCAACAATCCGAAACTGACATCGGTCATACTTCCGTTCACAATCTCCTCTATTGGCAGCGGTGCTTTTGCCAACTGCAACAACATCGCAACAATCGACTGCCATACTCTCCATGTGCCACTGCTCGCGGAAGATGCATTTCCGGCTGTCGTATATAAAAACTGCGCGGTCAGTGTTTATGACCATATAATGCCGCAATTCAAAGTAGCTGCAGGCTGGCGTCTGTTCAACTGGCCTATCGCGGGAATTGACGATGTCACAATATCTGATGACGAGTTTGACGTCGAGTATTTCAATCTGAGAGGCGAACCGGTCAGCAACCCCGCCGCTCCGGGAATATATATCGAACGCCGCAACGGAAAAACCCGCAAAATATATATTCACTGACAACACTAAAAGGGAGTGTTGCAGAACTCAAAAAATGCCTCCAAAAAGTAGGGACGCACGGCTCGTGCGTCCGCCAGCATGCTGATTATCAGTATTAATTTCGGATACACGGCTCGTGCGTCCCTACAATATGAAGTTCTGCAACACCACTCGATTATATTTTTTCAGAACGAGAACTGAAACAGGAAGTCGACACGGTTGGCGTGATTGTGCTCGCCGTTGAAGTTATGGCGCGAACCGATAAGATATTCCGCTCCGACCTGCAGACGCGGCGACATATCCCAGAAGATGTTGAACGCACCATACAGTCCGTAACGGTAGTCCGTGCCCTCTACCTTGTAGTCGGGATAATAACCGACACGCCCTAAGGCGGCACATGCATACACACTTGGAGTTATATTGTATTTCAGGCCGAAATTAAGTCCAAGTGTCAACGGAGCGTACAGGCGGCCGGGAGTGCTGCCGTCGGCGACAAGGTCGTATGCGCCAATCGACATGTCGGCAAGATAGCTTTCGTAGCCTTTGCCAGTGTTCACTATTCCGAACACTCCAAGCCTGTTGACAGGATAGAATACCGTAGATGCCTGCACGCCCCATCCAATCACGGTCTTGCGACTTCCGATCACAAGATTTTTATACGGAATCGAGCGCAATATACCCGACAGGCGCACATGTCCGTTGTGTTGCAGATTATATTGGCCGAACGCTGCCAGATCCGGGAGGTAGTCATCAAGTTTCTTGGTCAGCACGCCGTCGGCATCGACCTGCGACTTCGGTATTTCCAGCGACACCGCAGCTTCCCAGCGAGATGCGAACTCATGTTGCCATCTCAGCAGCAGGTCGGTATGCGCAGTCTTGCCGTTCTGCCCGCCGCCGTCGATTGTAGGCGCCTCGGCCGCCGGGTCACTGAATGTGGTGGCAGCATAGCCGACAGTCCAGTCGGAAATTGTAACGTAGGCTTTTTTAAGTTTGAAACCGACATTGTCAGGTCCGGAAAAATCACACTGTATATATCCGATTATGTCGCCGAACATATCGCTTCGTCCGATAATTTTGAAAAACAGAGCCGAGCCGGCCGGTGTCCCGCCGATACGTTTCATCTGATCGGGGTCGCGCGGCACAGGTATCATATACGGTACAAAACCGTTGACAGGCACAGAGCCGTCAAAGTCGCCCCATGCTCTCATACGGATACAGCCGCCGATGCCCATAGCCAGTTTGGCATCCTTGCTCATAAACAGGAAGTAAGGTGCCAAAGGGTCCTGAAAATGACGGTATTGGTCGACATAGAACAATGCCACCGTACGCGCGATTGAATCGTCAGATGCTTTCTCTCCGTCGCCGACATATATTATTTTATGTCCCTGTTTAAGACGCTCCGTTCTGATTTCATCGGCTGTAAGCGAGTCCAATCCGGGGATTGTATTTCCGGGGACAATACTATCGGTCTCGGCGGCAGCAACATTTACAGCCGCAATAATCCCGGCAAGCAGGCACATCAGTTTTCTCATAATGCAATAAATAAGTTTACACCCTCTTATACTTAAGTAACTGTTTAAATTATTTTATACCCACCATTCTCATTATTTTGAACAGTTACATAATATAAATAAACAGTACGACATATCAACAATCCACGCTACCTTATTGTTGACAAATTCAGCAGCCGCCATAGCGGTAAAACTAATTTTTACAACATTTTTTTGTAAATTTGCGACAAATCAACAGTTCGCTCCTATCCCGGACCACTTAACTGAATTATAATATGTCAGAATTTCCAACACGCTCACAACAGCTCGTCGCCCTCGCCGACGAGCGCATCATAATACTTGACGGTGCGTTCGGCACCATGCTCCAAAGTCTTAATCTTACGGAAAATGACTTCCGCGGCACACGTTTCGCCTCACACGCAGCCAACCTGCGCGGATGCAACGATGTGCTCTGCCTGACACGCCCGCATGACGTTGCCTCAATACACCGGCAATATCTCGAGGCCGGAGCCGACATCATTGAGACAAACTCGTTCAACGCCAACGCCATATCACTTGCCGACTACGCACTGTCGGACTATGCGGAGGAAATCAACGAGTCTGCCGCAAGAATAGCACGGAAGGAGGCCGATAAATATTTCGAAGCCACCGGACGCCGTGCCTACGTAGCCGGCAGCGTAGGTCCTACGAATAAATCTCTGACTATGGCCGTCACACTCAACGACGACATAGACTGGGACACGATGACCGAAGCCTACATCTCGCAGATAACATCCCTCATAAAGGGTGGAGTCGACCTGCTCATCATCGAGACGATATTCGACACGCTCAACGCCAAGGCCGCCATCTACGCCGCCGAGGCTGCATTCGAGGCAACGGGCATCACACTGCCGGTCATACTCTCCGTCACCCTTACCGAAAGCGGACGCACTCTGTCAGGCCAGTCGCTCGAGGCATTCGCGGCTACGGTAGCCCACGCCAATCCTTTTGCCGTAGGCCTCAACTGCGGCTTCGGCATTGAGGGGATGGCTTCACATATAGCCACACTGCAACCGCTTGTGGCACGCGTATCGGTATATGCCAATGCCGGTCTGCCCGACAAACTGGGACGATACAACGAGACCCCTCAGATGATGGCCGACGCCATGAGACCGCTTTTCGAGTCCCGGCAAATCAATATCGCCGGCGGATGTTGCGGCACGACGCCCGAACACATACGAGCCATAGCCCGCGAGGCAGCAGCCTATGCTCCCCGTCCATACCATGCGCCTGCCGACACTCTGACTCTCGCCGGACTCGACACGATGACCATCTCCAGGGAAACAAACTTCGTCAACGTAGGCGAGCGCTGCAACGTGGCCGGCAGCCGCAAATTTCTGCGCCTTATAAAGGAAAACAACTATGACGAAGCTCTTGAAATAGCCCGCACACAGGTAGAGAACGGCGCCCAGATTGTAGATGTCAACATGGACGACGCCCTGCTCGACGCATCGCAATGCATAAGCCGGTTCATACTCCTGACCCAGGTTGACCCCGACATTGCCCGTGTTCCCATCATGGTCGACTCGTCGGACTGGAACGTACTGCTTGCCGGACTAAAGACCATACAGGGCAAACCTGTCGTCAACTCCATTTCACTGAAAGCAGGTGAGGAAGCATTCATCAGACATGCCAGGACAATACGACGTTTCGGTGCCGCAATGGTCGTCATGGCCTTTGACGAAGAAGGTCAGGCCACATCTTTCGAGCGGAAAAAGGAAATCTGCGAACGCAGTTTCCGGCTTCTCACCCAAAAAGCCGGTATCAGACCGCAGGATATAATATTCGACCCCAACATATTGTCGATTGCCACAGGCATGCCCGAACACAACCACTATGCAGTCGATTTCATCGAGGCCACCCGATGGATTAAAGCCAATCTGCCGGGAGCCAAAGTGAGCGGCGGGCTGTCAAATCTGTCATTCTCATTCCGCGGCAACAACACTGTGCGCGAGGCCATGCACGCCATATTCCTCTCCCACGCCATTCCTGCCGGCATGGATATGGCGATAGTCAATGCAGCGGCACTCCCCTCGCCCGACGACATACCGCCACTTCTGGCACGTCTGGCCGAGGACGTCATTCTTGACTCCGACGCCGATGCCGCCGACCGTCTTGTCGAGGAAGCCCAGCGCCTGCTGCAACAAAAAAATGAGACAAGAGAGACAAACACCGGTATGCCCGCTGCGGATACATCTGCGCTGTCACCTCAGGAGGCCCTCACCGCAGCAGTGGCACGCGGTTCTTTAAACGGTCTTGACACACTGGTCAACGCGGCATTACAGCAAATCGGGTCGGCCGTCGAAGTAATCAACGGACCGCTCATGGCCGCCATGAATCTCGTGGGGCAACGTTTCGGCGAAGGCAAGATATTCCTGCCCCAGGTCGTGAAAAGCGCCGCTGCCATGAAAGCCGCCGTCGACATACTGACTCCGGTTATAGAAGCCGAGAAAGCCTCCGGAGCATCCGCGGCCGGTTCGTTGCGGCCGAAAATGGTGATTGCCACAGTCAAAGGCGACGTGCACGACATTGGTAAAAACATCGTCTCTGTAATCATGCGCTGCAATGGCTTTGAGGTAATCGACCTTGGCGTAATGGTGCCGGCTGAAACCATTGTGGAACGTGCACGCAGCGAGAACGCCGACATAATAGGACTGTCGGGACTGATCACGCCGTCGCTCGAAGAGATGTGCAATGTGGCGCGCCTGATGTCGGAGACCGGACTGACTATGCCCCTGTTTATCGGAGGGGCCACTACTTCCGACCTCCACACCGCCATAAAGATAGCTCCGCTATACTCCTCCCCGGTGGTACACACGCGCGATGCCGCCCAGATGCCCGTCCGCGTCAAGGAATTTATCAATCCGTCCACTCGCGAGGACTCGGCACAACAGCTTCTTGCCGAACAACAACGTCTGCGCAACACTACCGATGCTCCCCGCAAGTTGCTGTCGCTCGACGAAGCGCGTGCGCTTAGACCTCACGATGCCATCGGCTGCGAAGCGAAATCAGACCTCACGCCATGCACGCGAATCTATGAGTGGGACATCGATATGTTGCGCCCGCTGATCAACTGGAGGGCATTCCTTGCCGCGTGGAAACTCGATGCATCTTTCGCAAACCTTGCCACAGACAGCCGCCACGCGTGCAGCTGCCGGACTCACATGCCTTCCGCCCAGAAACAGGCAAAAGCCATCGAAGCCCAACGCCTGCTCAACGATGCTGAAGAAGCTCTTGTCCGACTTGCTGCTGAAATAGGCACAGTCAGAGCTACGGTTGACTGCTTCCCCGCATTCTCAACAGTCGATGATGAAATTATCATAACCACACCTCAGGAAAGTTTCACAATACCGACTCTCCGGCAACAGCAGGATGAAGAGGGACGGCCGCGTCTTGCATTATCCGACTTTGTAAATCGTTCTTCGGCCGATTCATCTCCCGACGACCACGTCGGTGTCTTCGCCGTATCGACCGGCACTAAAATGCAGATGCTGATTGACGAAATCGCCGCGAAAGACGAATACCGGGGACTATTGTACCGCACATTGGCCGACCGCCTCGCCGAAGCGGCTACAGAGGCCACCCACCGCCAGGCGCTACATGACTGGAACTACTCCGCCGGCAATGTCAATCTCACAGACCTCGACATCGACCTGAATTCCATACGACCCGCTGTAGGCTATCCGTCGCTCCCCGACCAGTCACTGATGTTCATTCTCGACAAAATCGCCGATTTCAGCAAGGTAGACATGCGCCCTACCGAGAGCGGAGCGCTAAACCCTCCCGCATCAACGGCCGGGTTCATAATACTTAATCCGAAATCACGTTACTTTATTCTCGGTAAAATCGGTGAAGACCAGCGTAATGACTATCTGTCACGCCACCCGCTCAGCCTCCCCGACCAGGGACGCTATCTGCCTCAATAAGGCTTTAAAATCCGTATCAAATAAATTTAAACTGTTTCTTAGATTGTTTCTCAGATACTGTTTAAAGCCTAAATTAATGCTTATGTAAAAAAATATTTGCAGAATACCAATTAAAAACGTACCTTTGCACTGCAATTGACACAAGGTAGGTCCGGTAGCTCAGCTGGATAGAGCATCTGCCTTCTAAGCAGACGGTCATGCGT
>CAMWJS010000029.1 GCA_947174635.1 uncultured Muribaculaceae bacterium | reverse complement strand
AACAACCGCCAGGGTGGATATAACAACAATAACCGTCAGGGCGGATACAACAACCAGGGATATAACAACCGTCAGGGCGGATACAACAACCGTCAGGGCAACATGCCGCGCCAGGGCAAGAGCTTCACGCCGCGCCCCAAACGCATCGAGTATGAAATGCCCATACCCGATCCCAACGAACAGATACGCCTGAACAAGTTCATGGCCAACGCCGGCATCTGCTCGCGTCGCGAGGCCGACGAATTCATCACCCAGGGACTTGTAAAGGTCAACGGCAACGTCGTGACCGAGCTCGGCACCAAGATATCGCACTCCGACACAGTTGAATATGATGAAAAGGTAGTGACACTGGAAAACAAGTGCTACATCCTGCTCAACAAGCCGAAGGACTGCGTGACCACGAGCGACGACCCCAACGGACGTCTCACCGTGCTCGACCTCGTCAAGGGCGCATGCGACGAACGCATCTACCCCGTAGGACGTCTTGACCGCAACACCACCGGCGTGCTGCTTCTGACCAACGACGGTGACCTCGCATCCAAGCTCACCCACCCCAAATACGTCAAGAAGAAAATCTACCACGTATGGTGTGACAAGGATATCTCGGAGGACGACATGCAGCGCATCGCCGACGGCATCGAGCTTGACGACGGCCCCATCCACGCCGACGCCATCTCCTACGCCACCGAGACCGACCGCAACCAGGCCGGCATCGAGATCCACTCAGGCCGCAACCGCATCGTGCGCCGCATCTTCGAGTCGCTCGGCTACCATGTGACCAAGCTCGACCGCGTCTACTTCGCCGGTCTGACCAAGAAGAACCTGCCCCGCGGCCGCTGGCGCTACCTCACTCAGGAGGAAGTCAACTACCTGAAGATGGGTTCATTTGAATAATGAGTAAAAAAAAGTAAAACTGCAATGAAAAGAACAAAAATAGTTGACCTCTTCAGCGCCGACATGCTCGGCAAGGAGGTCAGTGTCAAAGGATGGGTGCGCACCCGTCGCGGCAACAAACACGTGCAGTTCGTCGCCCTCAACGACGGCTCGACTATCCGCAACATACAGATAGTATTCGACCTCGCCAAGTTTGACGAAGAGCAGCTCAAAGCCGTATCGACCGGTTCGGCAATCCACGTCACCGGCATGCTCGTGGAGTCGATGGGCAAAGGCCAGACATGCGAGATTCAGGCCGACATGCTCGAAATCTACGGCGGCGCAGACCCCGAGAAATATCCCCTGCAGAAGAAGGGTCACACCCTCGAGTTCCTGCGCGAGATAGCCCACCTGCGTCCCCGCACCAACACCTTCGGCGCGGTGCTGCGCATACGCTCGGCCCTCGCCTTCGCCATCCACAAATTCTTCCAGGAGAGAGGTTTCTACTACCTCCACACTCCGCTCATCACAGCGAGCGACTGCGAAGGAGCCGGCGCAATGTTCCAGGTCACCACTCTTGACCTCGAGAACCCGCCCCGCAACGAAGAGGGCAAAGTGGACTACACCCAGGACTTCTTCGGCAAAACCACCGCTCTGACCGTATCGGGCCAGCTCGAAGGTGAGCTCGGCGCGACAGCGCTCGGCGCCATCTACACTTTCGGCCCCACATTCCGCGCCGAAAACTCCAACACTCCGCGCCACCTTGCCGAGTTCTGGATGATAGAGCCCGAAGTCGCTTTCAACGACATCACCGACAACATGGAGCTCGCCGAGGACTTCATCAAATACTGCATCAGCTATGCCCTCGACAACTGCCGCGACGACATCGAGTTCCTCAACGAGATGTACGACAAAGAGCTTATCGCACGTCTGGAAAGCGTGCTGAAAAGCGACTTCGTGCGCCTGAGCTACACCGACGGTGTCAAAATCCTTGAAGAGTCGGGCAAGAAATTCGAATTCCCCGTCTACTGGGGCGCCGACCTGCAGAGCGAGCACGAGCGCTTCCTCGTCGAGGAGCACTTCAAACGCCCTGTCATACTGACCGACTATCCCAAAGAAATCAAAGCCTTCTACATGAAGCAGAACGCCGACGGCAAGACAGTGCGCGCCATGGATGTGCTCTTCCCCAAAATCGGTGAAATCATCGGCGGTTCGGAGCGTGAGGAAAACTACGACAAGCTCATGCAGCGCATCGAGGAACTGGATATCCCGATGAAGGATATGTGGTGGTATCTCGACACCCGCCGCTTCGGCACCGTACCCCACTCGGGCTTCGGTCTCGGATTCGAGCGTCTGGTGCTGTTCGTGACCGGCATGACCAACATCCGCGACGTAATCCCCTTCCCCCGCACCCCGGGCAACGCCGAGTTCTAACGACAACGTATCAACTTGTATGCGGGTGTTGCAGAACTCAGAGAAATGCCTCCAAAATGTAGGGACGCACGGCTCGTGCGTCCGCCAATAATCTGATTATCAGGCATTACACGCGGACGCACGAGCCGTGCGTCCCTACAATATGAAGTTTTGCAACACCCTCCGCATCATGCGACAGCATTTTGCCATTCGGGCGCGGACGCGATAAATCGCGTCACTACAGGCTGACGGATACATTAGTAGCGGCAGGCGACTGATTTTGAACAAAACAACCATTTATTATACCAACATTAAGCATTTCATAGATTGGAGGTGGCATAATATCGACAGATAAAAGCTGAATAACAACAACCCGACCTACGACGTATCGACACGTCAGGGCAAAAATATTTTCGCAATAATCAAAAAATCAGGCGAAAAAGTTTTGCCGTGTCGAAAACTATGCTTAATTTTGCCCCGCAAAACGCATAATAAATTGTAAATAAATCAAAATCAACAATAAAACCAAATCAGTAATATGATCATCGTACAAGTAAAAGAAGGCGAAAACATCGAAAAAGCGCTCAAAAAATTCAAACGCAAATTTGAAAAAACAGGTATCGTAAAAGAACTCCGCAGCCGTCAGGCATTTGAGAAACCCTCAGTTGCCAACCGCAAGAAAATGATGAAGGCTGTTTACGTGCAGAAACTCCGCACCGTAGAGGAATAAATTTCCCCTTCTTTACAATTAGATACGCATCCGGGCCGCAAGGCACAGCGTAGAGATATAACCCGGGTAACTCCGGCGCAAAAACGCAGTTGAAAGAAATTTCAGCTGCGTTTTTTATGTATAAGTAACTGTTCAAAATTACACATATCGAGACCATAAAGCATTTTATTGACACGATTATCTGCCGGGAGCCTTTCATTATGCAATATTTATTACTATATTTGTAGCAAATATTCATAAATTATACATAAATCGATTTACAACAAACCAATGAAACGATTAATCACAAGCATTGCACTTGCGGCCACCGTCACAACTACAATTGCCGCGACAGGCCGCCCGCACCGCTCGGCATCGCTCGACAATCTGCGCATCAAAGGCATCCTGATGTATGACAATGAAAAAAGCGTAGAAAATCTCGGACTCTACTCCTATACGGTGACAGAACCGGTAAGCCGCCGCATGCTCACTCCTATCCCGCGCATCTACGCCAACGGAGGCAGCGTGGCAGTCGACAACCGACTCTATACATTCCAGTATGACATACAATACGGCTACGTAAACTCGGCACGCTACTACGTCTACGACCTTACCACCGGCGAGCAGCTAAGCTCCACATCAATGGGCTACGACCTCGCCACAGCCTACAGCCATGCAGCCGTATCGAGCGCCGTCGACCCCGTAAGCCACACCGTTTATTCTTCGGGCTACGAATACAATGACGCAGACAAGACACTGTCGTTCAAGCTGAAAACCTGGGACGTCGCCAACAACACAAAGACAACCGTAGGCGACATGAAGGCACCTCTCATCGTCATGGCATTTGACAAGGAGGGGCAGCTATGGGGCATCACGGCCAGTTCGTCGACCACCTCGACCGACGGCGGTTTCCTCATAAAAGTCGACAAAGCCACCGGAGCCATGACCGTCATCGGCGACACCGGCGTACGTCCCTACTACGACCAGTCGGCCGTAATCGACCCCGCCAGCGGCACTTTCTACTGGCTCGCCAACACACAGACCGAAGAGGCCAACCTCTACACCGTCGACCTCACCATCGACGGACGCTGCATCGAAAGCTGCCGCGCTCAGCACGCGGCTTTCCGCCTCAACGCCGGCATCTACATCGTGAAAGCGGGCACAAGCACCGTCAAAGTAGCAATCTGACCCTGACACATATAATATAACATCAGACAAGGCCGGGCCGTCCGTCAGCGACAGCCCGGCCTTATAATTTAACGTAATCCGTAGGCATCGGCATAATTTTCTGATGGAATATTTTGGAAATAGAAAAAAAATTAATATATTCGTGTAATTTCAGAAATGCAGAGGCGCAGCTGGAGCTGGTGCCGATGCAATAAAAACTGAAATCGGAAGAAAGCAATGTTGGTCGAACGCTATCTGACATATCTGCGGTGTGAACTGAATTATTCGGTTCACACCGTTTCGGCATATTCGCGCGACATACAACAGTTTGCCGACTTTATATGCCACGGCCGCACGGAAGAGTTCGAGCCTGTCAGCGTGACCAACAGCGACGTCAGGTCGTGGCTTGCATTCCGCTCGCAGCAGGGCGACTCCCGCCGCACGCTCCGCCGCAAAGTGCAGTCGTTGCGCTCATTCTACCGCTACCTCGCCCTCACCGGAGTCTGCGAGCGCAATCCCGCCACCGATATTGCCATAGCGCGTCCGGCAGCCACACTGCCGACATTCATACGCTCCGAGGAAATCAACCATCTTCTCGACAGCCCATACGACACCACCGACATCATCGAGAGCCGCAACCGCCTGATGCTTATGCTGCTCTACTCCACCGGCATGCGACGCGCCGAACTCGTAGGCCTGCTCGACCGCAATATCGACACCGGGCGCTGCGAACTAAAAGTGCTCGGAAAACGTAATAAGGAAAGAGTCATTCCATTTGGGAATGAACTGAAGACTATGATTGAGCACTACCGCACACTCCGCGAAGAAACAGGCATAGCCGACGCGCCATACTTCCTGACACGCCGGAACGGCGAACCGCTCTACCCTAAGCTTGTCAACAATGTGGTCAGCCAAACGCTCGACCCGCAGGATATACATGCGGCCAAAAGGTCGCCTCACGTGCTGCGCCACACCTTCGCCACCGACATGCTCAACAACGGAGCCGACCTCAATGCAGTGCAGCAGCTGCTCGGCCACACCTCACTGTCTACAACCCAGATATACACTCATATATCTTACCGTGAATTAAAACAAAATTATCAACTTGCGCATCCACGCGCACAAAAAAAAGGAGGATAATATGGAAGTTCGTATTCAAGCCATCCATTTCGACATCGCCGACCGTCTCACAGCTTTTATCAACAAGAAAGCAGAAAAACTGGCCCGACGCAATGAAGCGATTGCCACAGTCGACGTCACCCTCAAAGTGGTGAAACCCGAATCGGCAATGAATAAAGAAGTTATAATAAAAGTAAGCGAGCCCCAGCAGCCCGAAATCGTAGCGACCAAGACAGCCGACACCTTCGAAGAAGCCGTTGACAACGCCATGGAAGCTCTCGAACGCCAGCTCGAAAAACGCAAAGACAAATAAAACAGAATAAATATTAACAAAAGCACAAAAGCCTCGGCAGGAGCACAAAATCTCAAATTTTGAAAAGTCCTCTTGTCAAGGCTTTTGTGCTTTTGTTTAATTCAGACATACGCAAAATTTTGACAATAATTAGATAATTACTATATTTGCGATGTCGATTGGCACATCGACAGACATATTGCATTAAATAGAAATGTTTTGCTTATCTCTTATTGAGAAAACGTAGGAAATTTTCACAATGATGAGAGGATAACAAAGCAGTTCTGCGCTATAGCGTGGGCTGTACTTCCCTCATCTTCATCATAGGTTTCCTACGACCTTCTCAATAGAATCGGGCAAAGTCGGTCCACGTTTCTATTGTTTATAAATCGGTCGAAGGACTGCCGGCCAATCAAACAAATATAATACCATGAATGGGCTTTACGTCACTGAACGAATTATTTACGTATTGATGGACATTGTCTTTTTTGCACTTGGCGGTTTTGCTATTTGTATAGCTTACATTCTGGGAGGTTTGCTTCTGTGTGCCACAGTCATAGGCATACCCGCCGGATATGAATGCATTAAAATCGGAATTTCCTGTCTTGCTCCTTTTGGAAAAACGGTAGAATCACGGGAAGAATCCACGGCAAAGGGCATCGCATCCTTGATTTGCAATATTGTATGGATACCGTTTGCAGGTATCTGGCTGGCACTACTACACTTGGGTATCGGAATTTCATTTTATATTACCATAATCGGAATTCCAATAGGCAGCAAGCATTTTGAATTGATGGGTTTAGCTTTCGCTCCATTTGGCCAACACCTTGTTCCGGACTACGAATTTGATTATTAATCATAAGCCTTTTAAAATATTACTTATGATAGATATACTTATTATAGGTGTAATCGTATTTATCTTCTCGCTGATTTTTGATAAATCCGGCAAGAAAGGCTGGAGTAAGATTGCGGATAAATTCAAGTTATCGTCAACATCCGCGTTTAAAGTTATCGGCTGGGGCATAGTGATGTTAGCCGCAATTGCCTTGTTCGGCATAATATGCCGTAAAATGGTTTTTGGTTAAAGATTTCAATTAAAATGCGTATACAATTTTGGATAACCGTAATACTATGTCCGCTTATATATTTAGTATTATACCTAATAGCAAAAATGTCCGGACGAAGTAAACCCAAGTTTACTACAGCATTGATTATTTCATTTTATATAGCGTGCGCAATCTGGATACCCGTCTTTATCGTAAGCGCTTTCAGATAGATATCGAAACTACATAGCAAAGAACGAGAAAAATCGCAATGCCGTTTACCTTTAGCAGCATTGAGATTTTTCTCGTTACGGTACTGTCCTTAGCAGAATGCAGTGGGGCGGGGACATCCCGCCCCACCCCGTGGTATTATACTTATACAGAAAGTTACCACGGGGGCGAGACGCCCCCGCCCCATTATAGATCCCGGTTCAGAAACCGAGAGTAATACCTGTCGATATCGTCCGGAATTTGGGTGATAAGGTGTCGGCCTTAAACAGGTCGTAGGGTGAATATTTGAAATAGAGGCCGATTCCGGGTGCAAACTGCACTCCTAACTGGAGGTCGATGCTGAATTTGCGATGGCCGATACGATCGTAGTTTTCCTTGACACTTGTGCCGTCGGCAAGTTCATATTTGGTGAGCATCGACGCATGCGAGTTCCAGTTGAACAATGCCGAGACCCTGAAGCCCAGACGCGAGTTGCCGATTGCCTTTATCGGCGAATAATATGTATATGCCACCGGGAATGTAAGCGAAAACACCTTGATGCGCGAGAACTTGCCGTCGGCACCTTCAGGATAGCCGTTGACAACGCCATGGAAGCTCTCGAACGCCAGCTCGAAAAACGCAAAGACAAATAAAACAGAATAAATATTAACAAAAGCACAAAAGCCTCGGCAGGAGCACAAAATCTCAAATTTTGAAAAGTCCTCCTGCCAAGGCTTTTGTGCTTTTGTTTAATTCAGCCGGCTGAAGAAAAAATTCCAATATTTCACATATATGTGAAATAAATATTGTATCTTTGCGTTATAATAAAAAGAGATTATAGATATGAGCGAAGTTGAACTGGTTTTGGTCAATGACACTGACAGATGCACCATTTATACTATTCAGTTCTCGGAAGAAGCCGAGACCGAATACGAGCGCTTCTATTCCAAATTCATTAAGGATGCACAACTGAACCGAGACTTGTTGCGCATAGTGCAACTTGTAGATAAAATTGCCGATGAAGGAGCATTGGAGCGTTTTTTTCGGCCCGAGGGTAGAATGCGGGATTCCGTGGTAGCACTCCCTGTGCTTCGCTCAAAACTTCGTCTATATTGTCTGCGGCTTTCCGACCAAATTCTTGTTCTCGGCAACGGAGGGGTCAAAAATTCGCGCACATACGAAGAGGATGACTCGTTGCGAGGATATGTCCTGACACTCCAGAAGTTTGAAGAATTGTTGAAAGAGGGTCAACGCGACGGAACAGTGACAATAACATCCAAAACAATAGAAACCGACAAGACTTTTAAGCTATGAAAGATATAAGAACCAAATATCGTGAAATGGTCGGTCAGGTGCCACCTGAGATTAGGGAAGAAATTAATCTGTCGTTCGCCATATCCAATAAAATCAATTCGCTCATGCAGGAACGCGGCCTCTCAAAGAAACAGTTTGCCGACCAGTTGGGGAGGCGTCCAAGTGAGATAACACGGTGGTTGAGCGGACAGCATAATTTTACGGTCTCCACACTTGCCATGCTATCGGCATTTTTCGGCAGATCAATAATATCCGTCTGAATAAGTAACTGTTTAAAATGATTTTATACCAACCATTCTCATTATTTTAATATTCTGTCGGAGTCTTTTCTGCCGCCATAATATCAAAATAATTTTGAACAGTTACATAAGACAAATAAACAGGTATAAATTTCCAATAAAGAAAGGCAGCGCCGCATATACACAGTTTGCGGTGCTGCCTTTCCTTATTAATGTTTATCCGGTGGAGCGGTTCAGAATCCGAGGGCTATACCTGTCGAAATGGTTTGGAATCGGGGAGAAGCGGTATCGGATTTGAACAGGTCGTAGGGGGAATACTTGAAGTATAGGCTTACGGCGGGGGCAATCTGCACTCCGAGCATCACATCGATGCTGAATTTGCGTTGTCCGATGCGGTCATAGTTCTCTTTGACCTTTGTACCGTCGGCAAGTTCATAGACGGTAAGCATCGAAGCGTGCGAATTCCAGTTCAGGAGCGCCGACAGTTTGAAACCGAGATAAGAGTTTCCGAGAGCCTTTACAGGAGAGTAATAGGTATACGACACCGGGAATGTCAGAGAGAATACCTTGATGCGCGAGAACTTGCCGTCGGCATCCTCGGGATAACCGGTAATCACGGCGTTGCCGTTGTCCATATCGAAGCGGTTCTCGCCCGTCATGCGGTAGTTGCGCCAGTTGACACCCATGCCGACGGAAAGCATATTGCGTTTCGACGCACCGAATTTATGTCCGTAGAATATGATATTGTCGATACCGATTTCAAACGACTTGCCCATCTGGGTATTCATCTGCGAGGGAGCGTCAACAGCGCCGGTGAAACCGAAATGCACACCCTGCAGCATACCTACGATATCGTTGCAGCGGTCTACTTTGAGGCTGAACGGCATGGCGAAACTCTGACGGGACTTGATGACGGAATTGTTATCGTATGCCAAGGTGTAGGATGTCTGGAACTCACTGTCATTCTCCACCCCTCTGACGTCGACACTGACGCCGTTGGTATTCTCGGTTACAACCACACAGTTGGCATTTTTGACACACAGCACCGTATCGACAGGCTGGGTTACGGTGTCGGGCGTATCGGTGGCCGCAGAAGCTGCCGTGGCGGTCATTGCGGCGATTGCAGCCGTCAGTGTATATTTTATTACTTTTTTCATAATATGCTGAATATTGCTGATTAGAAACCTAAATTCACACCGAATGATATGACATCGAACTGCGGGCCGTCGGCACGGCGGAACAGCGATACCGGCGAGTAGCGGAAATAGAGGCTGAATTCATCCCAGCCTATTGCGCCGAAGATGTCATAGGTCAGTATGCGCTGCTGCAAACCCTTGAACGACTGCTCATAGGATCGGTTGTCAATGGTATATTTGTTGGAAGCCGTGGTGTAGGTATTGAACTTCATCACCACACCTGCCGAGAAGCTGAAATCGTCATATATGGTCTGAGTGACGGTAAACGGCATCTCGAAACCGAAGTTGAACAGACGCACGTGGGTGTCTCCGGCTCCCTCGGGCAAATCGACCATGACGAGCGACTTGCCGTCGCGGTCAAACATGCGGCCGCCGTGCAGCACGAATTTCTGAGCAAAGATACCGGCTCCGAAAGAGAATACCGGACCATCAGTCCACGGTGTGTAGTTGAGGCCTACAATCTTGCCTATGGCAAGGTCTATCGACTGGTCGAGACCCCTCGGGCCGTCGACCGGCATACAGATACCTATCTGCGAATGTCCGCCCCATATCACCTCGCTCTTTTTGCGCTGATATTCGCGCAGGAAAGGAAGCGACAATCCCCATTCATCATTGCTTTTGGCCGCTATGGCAGCCGAATCGACCTTTTCTGATGAATATGAATAGTAGAAGTTGCGGTCATCGCCCTGACCGATTACAGTGATATTGTCGGACGACGGCGATTTGGTCACCAGCACGGTGTGTGCGTTCCTGACAACAGCGAGAGTGTCGGAGGGCATATTGTCGGCATGAGCAGGCATACAGGCCGACGCTGCCGCTATTACAGCTGATATTGCGATTGACTTGGTTTTCATAAATTAATAATTGAGTAAATTGGTAATAAGAGGGCACCTCACAATTACTTGAGCATCTCCTTTATCTTCTCGCGCGAAGCGTTTCCCTCGAGGTAAATCAGGATGATTTTATTGCCGCCGTTGCGGTTCTGGTTGAGATAGAAGAGATAGCGTTGCTTCTGTCCCTGCGGCTTGAGCTGATAGAATCCGTAGTATAGACCGCCGTCGCGATACGCCACTTCGCGGTCAATGGCCTTTGCGGCATCGCGGGTGACCAGAGGCTCGATTTCCGAAGCGGCCTCAGGCATGTCGGTAAGCGTCAGCGAGCGGTAGAGCGTCAATAAATACCGCTCGAGTTTGCCTCCCGAAATCTGCGTCTCGCTCGCACGCGGCTCATCATGATATCGGCCGTCGAACACCGCCCCGACGTGAAGCCGGTCCTGGGCGAGTGCCGCCGAAGTACCTATAGCCCAAAGCATAAGAATGGTTAATATTCGTTTCATACACTATTGTTTTATTATTTATTTTATTCCGGAATATCAGTTCAGAAGATTGCTGAAATCGACACGAAGTCGTCGGCAACCGAGTCATACACATTGCGCTGAGCCTCGGCCATGAGTCCCATCTCGCTGCTTATCAGCGCTGCCACATCGTCGGGGGTGTCGGGCATATTGACAACAGATGCCGCCATCACCATCATACGGCGACCGTGTGATGCTGTCTTCCCGTCTTTCATCAGGCATGCGACCGTATCATGGTTACCCTGACGGGAAGAAATTTCAGAAGCAAGCGCTATAGTTGTTCCCGACTGCGCGTTGCCGATAGAAATATTACTGAGCGACAAGGCGGCTCCTATCATAATAGCCACGGAAGCAGCGACAGAGACAGCTACCAGCAGATGCCTGCGGCGCAGGCGACGGGCAGCGGAAGTGCGCCCGGCATTCGCGACGGAGCTCTGTCGGCGTGCTGCCGCGAATACACCCGTCACGGCGCGCGCCTCTTCAATAATGTCGTCGTCGCTGTCGCAGACGGCAAGCATGGCGCGCAACCGGCGTTCCTCGTCAAGCGATGTCGCGCCATCGAAGTAGCGGTCTATGAGCCTGAGCAGCTCGTTGTATTCTGTGGTATGTTTATCGGTATTCATAAATTCAAAGTTTTCTTTTCTGATAGATTTGACGTATTGTTTTGCGTGAGCGCGAGAGAATGACACGGACATTGGCTTCCGAAATCCCCATTTCATGGGCTATGTCTTCCATTTCCCAGCCATCGCGGTCGCGAAGGTAGAGTATCCGGCGGTCACGTTCCGACAGTTGCCTTTCAATCAGGTCTGTGACCTCGCCGTAGAGTTCCCCCTGCTCCTGCCGCTCGTAGTAATCGTCGGTGACGGATGCCACTGAGGGATTGTCGTCAATATCGTCGTGGCGGCGTACCGTGTCACGACGCAGAGAGTCAATGCAGATGTTTTTTACGGTAGTTACCGCCACCCCTTCCACGGCATGTTCCGACTCGAAGTCGGAGCGCCTGCTCCACAATCGCACGAATGCATCTTGGAGAGCATCGTCGACAGCGTCGTCGCCTACAATGCGCCGGGCCGTAAGCCGGAGGCGGCCCTTGATACGCATGAATACCGATGTCAGGAGTTCTTCTTTCATTGCTTTCGACTATAATACGCGCCGCGATAGCGTTTGTAACAAAATAACCGGAAAATTTTACAACAAATAAATCACCACGATGCATCGGGACGCGATTCAATGCGTCCCGATGCTGTTTACTTAAGGAATAGTTCGTCAACGAGAGGGTGTTGCAGAACTCAGAGAAATGCCGCCAAAATGTAGGGACGCACGGCTCGTGCGTCCGCCAATAGTCTTATTATCAGGCATTAAACGCGGACGCACGAGCCGTGCGTCCCTACAATATGAAGTTCTGCAACATCCTCTCCGCTATCTGAACCACAATAGAGACGCCCTCGCCATCTTAACTAAACAGCATTGAATCGCGCCCCTACAACCGGCCTGGATATCTATTGTCTGTTGCGATGGTGGAGGTAGGTGTGCAGACAGCCTACAAACAGTGCGCCGCCTATGATGTTGCCTATCGTGGCGGGAAGTATGTTGTTGGTAAGACACGTGTCGATGCTGAGCGGAGCGCCTTCGAGCATGGCAAGGGGGAGGTAGAACATGTTGGCGATAGAGTGCTCGTAGCCGAGTACCACAAACGCCATGACAGGCAGCCAGCATCCGAGCGCCTTTTCGAAAAACGTATGTCCGGAAAGGGCAAGCCACACACCCAGACACACAAACCAGTTGGCTCCGATACCCTTGACAAGAACCACCGGCCACGTCATCGACGTCTTCGCCATTCCGATATTGATTACAGAGCTATAATAGGGCTCCGATGCAGTCAGCCCCACGAAATAGACCAGAAGATAGGTGAACGCCACTGCCCCGATCAGGTTGCCGATATAGACTATCGACCAGTTGCGTATGACAGCCGACAACGTGAAGTCACGTTTCATGTATCCGGGAATGAGCATGGCGTTGTTGCCTGTGAAAAGCTCAGCGCCGAGCACAACCACGAGTATCAGGCCTATGGGAAACATCATGCCGCTCAACAGGCGTTGCAGCGACGGATTGCCACCAGTCAGTTCAGGAAAACCGTAGCCCACGGTGAGCGACAGTATGCCGCCGATGGCGATGAATGCTCCGGCCAGCATGGCCGAAATGATGAGCTGTACAGGCTGGTGCAACGTTCGTGCCACTTTGGCGTTCCCGGCGGCTATGGCCGCATCTGTAATCTCTACAGGTGTTTTTATCTGCATATGCAATTATTGTAATGAATTTAAAACTGAAAAATGGCGGAATTCAAATCATTTTGGCGAAGGAGTGCCCGACGTGCAGTCTCGAGCCACGAAAATCGTATCGACCGACAGCCTCACACGGTATGGCGTGCCTGTCGCACGCGACGGACGCGAGCCGATATAGTAGAACGACATCTGGGTATCCCACGACTTATAGTCTATCTTACGGGTATCACCGGCCGGGATGTCGGCCCTGACCCGACGTTTCTCTTGATGAAACTGACGTCCTTTGCTGTCGATATATTGGGTCGTGAAAGACAATGCCGTGATATCATGCCCGCTGTGGTTGGCCACAAACACCGTCTCGCGCCGGCTCCTCAGCGGTTTGTCATAACCATAGAGTCCCACCTCACTGCTGTCGGGGAGAATGAATGTATCGACAGCAGCCGCGGTCACGGACTCCGGAGCCAAGGGGCGTCCGGCATTGCTCCGTATGGTACGCCGTTTACGTGCATGCGAGTCGGCGGAAACCATCAACACACACAACATCAGCAATATGCCACCTGTCATTCTCATAAATATCTTGGTGTTAACGGATATACGGCTTGTTGGGGATAAACCCTGACGGCGCCGTCAATATTGTTGGGGCGGTCGTTGACACGCGTCACCGACACCCTGAACATATACGGCAGAAACCGCCACAGGTTGACTTTAAGCTTATCGGTGACGGGCACCATTATGAGCCGGCCTTCGTCAGAGAGGGTCACGGTAAAGCGCCTTGGACGCGACAGAATGCCTGTCGTCGCGCCTGACGTATATATTCTTGCATCGTAGCTATTGTTGCTGCCCACAGCCGTACACGCTCCCATCACCGTACCCGGCAACACATTGCGGTCGGGACTGTCGACCACTACCAGCCTGAAGAATATCGAGCCCGGATCGGCCACGACGGCAAACATGCCGTCGCTCCCCGATATGCGCCACACTCCCTCTATCGGAGCAAATCCCTTGCCCGAAAAGCAGCGGTCGGCATTCGTGACATCGACATCCATCCTGCTGCCGGCCACCGAAGAGAGGTAGCCCTCAAGCTCGTCGGACGCGGCATGCAGCTCGCCCGGCGTCAGAGCCGCAGTCATAATGGCGATAATCAGAGCAATGCATCCGCGCATAGTCACACACTATTATAGACGTCCCAGCCTGTAGGAGAATCCGAAACTAAACACCTCGCGCAACTGCCATTTATGCCACTTGGAATCCTCGTAGCGACCCGTGGTCGAGTCATATCGCAGATGCACGTAGATTTGCGTGGACAGGAAGCGGTTGATACTGAACGACAAGGTGTTTTCCCAGTCGCCTTGCACATATTTGTAGTTGGTGAAGGCCGTCAGCCTCGAGTTGAAGCTGATATTGTAGGCGAGTTTCCACTCCAGGCGGCAGTCGATGTTGCTACCGTACTGGCTTACCGACGTATGCCCCTCATCGATACCGAACTGTCGCTCGTCGATTTTGTCATTCGTACATATTTTCAAGTTGTAGGACAACGGCGCAATAGATGCGTTTGTCTTGAAATTGCCCGACGGGGTGGAGTATTCATACGTCATACCGAGACCGAGGTTAAGCTCGCCCGGCGAAAGGAATGCCGCCGAAAGGTCGTTGGTATTCTTGCGGTAATTGTTGAGCAGCTGGGTTTTGAACTGCAACGTAGCAGAATAATACCAGCGTTTGGCCGCTTTCACACCGAATTTCGAGTTTATCTGGAAATTATCTTCCGATATGCTGTAGTTGCGCAGCGAGTCGTCGGGGGCGCTGTTCAGACCGAGCTTATACTGCACGGTGTTCTCAAACAGCAGGTTGGGATGGAATGTCTGGTTGAGACGCGCGTTGTATACACCCTGAATTATGGTATTAAGGTTGTTGTTGCCACCCTGATACCAGTTGGGCGAGTTGTAGGCCTGCGAGAACTGCACCATTCCGTCGAACTGCTGCAGCCAGTGTATTTTTTTCAGCTCAATGGCATCGACAGTGCTTTTCACCTTCGAATGGTCGACTGAAATTTCCTCGATGGTGATATGCGCCGTTGTCGGGTCGACAAAAGCGTGGAAGCGCTTTGGCGCCTCAGGCAGAGTGTTGATATTGTACCGGACATCGCGGGCGTGGTCTATCATATAGCGCTGTCGCAGCCGCTGGTAGCGCTTCAGGGCGTCACTGCGGTCATTTACCCAGTCGAGCGGACCGGGAGCAGCGGCCTCTTTCCCTTCGATTACCGTGCTGTCATTGGTCAGCATCACATCGTATGCGTCAAAAATCATCGGCATGAACATCACAGTCGGCAGCATGCGGTTGCGCACATCGATTGTCGTATCAATCTCGAACTTGTCCTCACGCGGCAACTCGCCGTTCATCGCGAAATAATCGACCCATTCGTCATCATCTCCGACAGCTATAGTGTCGGGCTGCTCCGCATGCACAATCTCTTCGACCCACTGTCCGTTGACAAACCTGTATTTCTTGGTAACCTGCGCGCCGGCCACCAGTCCCGACGTCATAATCACTATAAGCAGGCAATATAATCGTGTAAGCATAACCTTTGGAAATTAAAAATTGCTTGCAATAACTGCACAACGTGAAAAATTTTTACAAAGATAGTAAATAATATGGAAATTTCGTAACTTTGCACAGTTTAAAGCAGGGCGCGGACAACACCCGCTCCCGCATATTTTCCGGAAAAGTTTAAACCCTAAAAACCGATGATTGATAAGATAAATGCTCTTAAGGCCCGGATTGAGGGACTTACTGCCGCCAATGACGCCGAAGTCGAAGCTTTGCGCGTCAGATATCTAAGCAAAAAAGGGGAAATCACCTCCCTTTTCAATGATTTCCGCACAGTCCCCGCCGACCAGAAGAAAGCTATCGGACAAGCTCTGAACGAGTTGAAGAACTTTGCGACCGAACGTATCAACGCCCTGCGCGACGCCATGGCATCGGCCGACACCGGCCTTGACGGGCTCGACCTGACCCGCACGGCCGCTCCCATGCGCCTTGGCACACGCCACCCGTTGTCGCTGGTGCGCGAGGAAATCATCGCCATATTCCGCCGCCTCGGCTTCACCGTTGCCGAAGGTCCGGAAATCGAGGATGACTGGCATGTGTTCGAATCGCTCAACTTCGCCGCCGACCATCCAGCGCGCGACATGCAGGACACATTCTTCATACAGCGCAGCCCCGACGTGCTGCTGCGCACACACACCTCGTCGGTACAGACCCGCGTGATGGAAAAGACGCAGCCGCCGGTGCGCATCATCTGCCCCGGACGCGTTTACCGCAACGAGGCCATCTCCGCACGCGCCCACTGCTTCTTCCATCAGGTCGAAGCCCTTTACATCGACAAAAACGTATCGTTCGCCGACCTTCGTCAGACACTTCTCTACTTCGCCCGCGAGATGTTCGGGCCCGAGACCAAGATACGCCTTCGCCCGAGCTACTTCCCCTTCACCGAGCCTTCGGCCGAAATGGATATCTCGTGCGACCTCTGCGGTGGCAAAGGATGCTCGTTCTGCAAAGGCACCGGCTGGGTTGAGATACTCGGCTGCGGCATGGTCGACCCCAACGTGCTCGACGCCTGCGGCATCGACTCCAAGGAGTACACCGGCTTCGCACTGGGCATGGGCATAGAGCGCATCACCAACCTGAAATACAGGGTGAAGGACCTGCGCATGTTCTCGGAAAACGACGTACGCTTCCTTGATGAATTCATCGACGCATAGCATATAAATGAAGTCAGACAGGTCGGACACGTCAGACACGTCCGACTTGTCTGACTTCATCTGAATTCAATCCCTTTCACAACCATGCCGGGCTGGTTACAATTGCTTAGTGTTGGCGCAGGAGGAGCTCTCGGAGCCATCTTCCGCTTCATGCTGCAATGCTGCTTCAGCGGCACTACCCACCGCCAATGGGTCATCGTGGCAATAAATCTCACAGGGAGCGCCATGATAGGAGCGGCATGGGCAATATCCGGCCGCTACGGACCTTCGGTATTCCTCAACCAATGGCTCATAGCCGGGTTGCTCGGAGGCTTCACAACCTACTCCACGTTTGCATGGGACAGCTTCGACCTCATCAGGAACGGACGCCCGCTTGAAGCAGCCCTCTACGTGGCTGTCACCGTCATAGGCGGGTTTTTACTCTGCGCGTCAGCATTCTACTGTACCGAAAAATTACTACGATGACAATAAAACAACGTTATGCCGCGGTCATAGAGCGCTTCGCCGCCTCAATGCCATCGCCTGAAACAGAGCTGCACTACGACACTCCGTTTCACCTGCTTCTCGCAGTCATACTTTCGGCCCAGTGCACCGACAAGCGCGTCAACATGGTCACCCCTCCCCTTTTTGAAGCGTATCCCACACCGGAGTCACTGGCAACGGCAACTCCCGACGACGTGTTCCCGTTCATAAAATCGGTATCCTACCCCAACAACAAGGCCAAATCGCTTGTGGGAGCCGCCCGCACACTCGTAGAACGCTTCGGAGGCGAGATGCCTTCCGACATAGACTCTCTGATGGAGCTGCCCGGAGTAGGCCGCAAGACCGCCAACGTGATGCTCGCCGTGGTGTTCAACCGCGCCGCCATGGCAGTCGACACCCACGTGTTCCGCGTCAGCGAGCGCATCGGACTGACCACCAACTCCAAAAATCCGCTCCAGACCGAACGCACCCTCATAAAACACATTCCCGAGGCCGACATTCCCCGTGCCCACCACTGGCTCATACTCCACGGGCGCTACGTATGCAAGGCCCGGCGGCCCGACTGCATGAACTGCGCCATCGCCGACCTCTGCCGCTATTTCAATAAATCAAGCAAGGATATGCAATAAAAGACCCGACAAAATGGACTCCACGTTTCTGTTCATAATCGAAGCCATAGGCACGTTCGCTTTCGCGATAAGCGGCATAAGACTCGCCGCATACAAGAATTTCGACCTCTTCGGAGCGTACACCATCGGGCTTGTCACGGCCATCGGCGGCGGGACACTGCGCGACATCCTTCTCGACATACCGGTGTTCTGGATGCAGACATGGATCTACCTCGCCATCACGGGGCTGGCGCTTGTCATCGTAATCATGTTCAGGCGCATACTCATCAGCATGAACCGTATGCTCTTCATATTCGACACCGTCGGTCTGGCGCTGTTTGTTGTAATCGGCATACAGAAAACCCTTGCCATAGACTACCCGATGTGGGTGGCGATGGTGATGGGTGTCATCACCGGTTCGTTCGGCGGAGTCGTTCGCGACATACTCATCAACGAGGAGCCTCTGTTCTTCCGCAAGGACATCTACGCAACAGCCTGTCTCGCGGGCGGTTTCGCCTACTGGGGAAGCAATCTGCTCGGCTGGAACGGAGTCACGGCGCAGTCGCTGTGCGGCCTCACAATCATCATACTGCGCATGCTGGCCCTCCACTACAACTGGTCGCTTCCGCAGCTCAGATACACACCGGCCGACCGCGACGAAAAATAAATTCACCCCTCTACTCCCGATTTTTTACAAACTTTTTTCATGTTCCAAATGTTAAAAAGAGCATGAAACTAATCCGTTGCAGCCACACAAAGCCGACACAACGGCAACCGGCCGCACCGCAGCCTAACCGTAAAAAATCAGGAATTATGAAATCGTACAAGACCATATACTTAGCCGGAGGCTCTTTCTGGGGCACTCAACAATATATCCGCAACTTCAACGGCATTGTGTCGACATGCATCGGTTATGCCAATTCAAGGATAGCGTCGCCACGCTACCGCGAGGTGTGTCAGGGGAAAACCGGGGCTGCCGAATGCGTCAGAGTCGACTACGACCCAGCCCGCATATCAATCGACGAGATTGTGCGATTGTTTTTCATGTCAATCAATCCGACATCGGTCAACCGCCAGGGAAGCGACATCGGCCCGCAATACCGCACGGGTATCTACTTTACCGATAGTGATGACGGCAATGCGATATTCTCTACGGTAGCAGTCCTCGAGGACTCTTACGACGCCCCGATAGCAGTCGAAATCATGCCTCTTAAAAATTTCTACCGCGCCGAAAAATCTCTCCAGAACTATCTGGAACGAGCACCCGGCGGCCACTGTACCATAAGCCAGCGAATCATGGATTTTGCCCGCGGCAACAGCTGCGGATACGGCATCATACAGTCAGCCGTATGATATTCTATTTCACCTCGGCGCGCAGATTGTAATTATTGCGCAAGCTCTCGAAGCTGGCGCCGAAGCCCGGCTTCGCGGCAGCATCCCTCAGGGCTGCGGTGTCGGTCATCGGGTCGTATGATGATGTAATGGACGTCGGGGTGACCCTTTCTGCAGCTCCGGCGGGAATGTCGGCGCGCATGCGGTAGTCAACATCAAAAAAAGCGCACAAAGCATTGACCGCCATCGACGTAGCCCGTATTTTCCCGTTGAGCGAATAGCCTGCGATATGAGGAGAGGCTATTGAGACAAGCTGCAACAGTCGACGCGATATTTCAGGCTCATTCTCCCAGCAGTCAATCACACCCTTTATCCGTCCGGCCTCTATGGCATCGGCCAAAGCACCGTTGTCGACCACCTCACCGCGGGCCGAATTGATCAGCACCGCCCCTTGGCGCATCATAGCCAGAGTGCGGCTGTCGGCCAAATGATATGTGGCACACGGGCCGTCGGCTGTCAGCGGCACGTGGAATGTGACCGCATCGGCCTGCAGCAGAAGCGCTTCAAGCTCAGTATGATTGAAATCGGATTCCTGTCCGGCACGGGGAGGGTCGCACATCAGCACACGCATGCCAAGCTGCCTGCCCCAGTCCACAACAATGCGGCCCACATGTCCGACACCGACCACTCCAAGCGTCTTTCCCGCCAGTCCGTCGGGAAACAGTGTAAGCAATGAAGCGAAAACATACTGAGCGACGGCCGGAGCGTTGCATCCGGGCGCCGACGCAACGGTTATACCGTTGGCAGCGCACCACGGAAGGTCGATATGGTCAGTACCGATGGTCGCCGTGGCAATGAATTTCACCTTGCTTCCAGCCAGAAGCGAGGCATCGCAGCGCGTGCGTGTACGCACAATCATGGCATCGGCGTCGGCGACAGCTTCCGGAGTAAACTCCCCGGGAGCAAGACGCACTATGTCGAAATATCCCGCCAGTCCGTCGGGAATGCACGGCACGTGGCTTTCTATTATCAGTCGGGGCTTCATAATGCAGAGTCTACATATAGTAACAGGCCGAATATACAGCCAGATATATAACAATTATCGAGAGAATGAGCCACACCCCGCCACGCGGACGACGTATGGAGAAATAATGGGCAATCTGATAGGCGCTCGTCAGACAAAGTATCGGGAAATAGGCCGACAGATTGGTGTAATCCACTATTATGAACAGTATCGTAAAAATCAGCAGCAGGGTCAGAAAACCGTTGTAGGCCCTGAACTTGGCATTGTAGCTGAGTATCTTCATCAGGTTGGCGCACATCGCTGTGAAACCGAGTATCATGGTGAGGCCGACAGCCGTAAACACCGTTATCATGCCGGGGAGCGACAGACGCGCCAGCGTGCTTGTGAACTGCGGCCAGCGGATATCGCTGAAATCCATCACCCCGAAGCCATAGAGTATCCACACCGGACAGACGATGCCCGTGAACACGGCAATTATAGAGCGCAGATTGAATATACGCATCTGTGCCAGACCTATTACCGCCACCGGGATATAGAACATAAACGCATACTGCACGAGCGACGCCAGCGACAGGATGAAAAACATCAGGAACACACTGCGGTTGGACGACGAGTCGCCATAACAGCCGAACATCAGCGCCGTCACACCCATCAGTACCACGCACATCAGCGTGCCGCCATAGAACTGGGCAGAGGCCAGCGGCAATGACGCCAGCATCACGGTATAAAGCGACGAGGTGAGAGCCGAAGGCGCACGCATGAAGTTGTACACCTTGTTAAGACCGATGAACGAGACGGCTGTCAGAGCCGTCAGCAGGAGGCTCACGGCAAGCGACACACCCCCCTGTGGCAACCACCGGTTGGGGGAAGGGAACACCGTGCCGCGGCTTCCGGTAATCTCGTCGACATTACCGGAGCGCAACGCCATATACGCCATTACCGCCGCGATGACAAACATCAGCGCGGTGCAGTTACGCGAATGGAAATAACGGTTAAGCCGGTTAAGCATACAGTTACAAATGCGGTCAGCGGACAATGTTTCCGGATGACACCTGTTATTTCTGCGACTCCAGACGCAGCAGATCCTGACCTATGTCACGGCGCAGGTTCTTGCCCTCGAAACATACTTTCCCGGCCGAGCGGTAGCTCTTTGCAAGAGCTTCGGCCACAGTATCGGCCATAGAGCTGACCGAGATGACGCGGCCACCCGAAGTGACAAGCTGTCCGTCACCGTCGACTTTCGTGCCTGCATGGAACAATATGCTTTCATCTACCTGACCGTCGATTGCAATTGCTTTCCCTTTGGGATAGCTTCCGGGATAACCGCCCGACACGAGCATCACCGTCACTGCCGCACGGTCGCTGATTGCCAGCGGCATATCGCCGAGATTGCCCTGAGCCGCGCCTTTGAGCAGCTCCACGAGGTCGGAGTCAATGCGGAGCATCACGGCCTCGGTCTCGGGGTCGCCCATGCGCACATTGTATTCGATTACCATAGGTTCGCCGCCTACGCTTATGAGACCAAGGAATATGAAACCGCGATAAGTGATACCCTCTTTTTTCAGGCCGTCGATTGTGGGACGTATGATGCGGGCGTCGACTTTGTTCATGAACTCCTCGTCGGCGAATACCACGGGGCTTACAGCACCCATACCGCCGGTGTTGAGACCTGTGTCACCCTCGCCGATACGCTTGTAGTCCTTGGCCACGGGGAGCACGCGGTAGCCTCCGTTGCCGTCGGTGAGCACGAATACCGAGCACTCGATACCCGACAGGAATTCCTCTATCACCACCGTAGCCGACGACTTGCCGAACATGCCGCCGAGCATCTCGGCCAATGCGGCCTTGGCTTCGTCGAGCGAGTCGATGATGAGCACACCCTTGCCGGCAGCAAGACCGTCGGCCTTAAGCACGTATGGAGCCTTGAGCGACTCAAGGAAACGGTATCCCTCTTCAATCGTCTCGGCTGTAAAGCTCTGATAACGGGCGGTGGGGATGCCGTTGCGCGCCATGAACGCCTTGGCGAAATCCTTGCTTCCTTCAAGTGCGGCGCCTGCTTTCGACGGGCCTGCCACGAGGACTCCGCTGTCGGCGAAGCGGTCGTATATACCGGCCACGAGCGGGTCTTCATTGCCGGGCACAATCATGTCGATGCCGTTGTCGGCCACAAAGCGTTCCACTGCGTCAAAATCAAGAGGCGAGAGCGCCACGTTGGTTCCGTACTGCGATGTTCCTCCGTTGCCGGGTGCTATGTAGAGGTTGTCAACAAGGGGACTTTGCGACATTTTCCATGCCAGAGCTGATTCACGGCCACCTGAGCCAAGAAGAAGGATATTCATTGAATTTTGGATTTTGAATGTTGAATTTTGAATTTGATTTGAGGAGGTCTCCGAGAACTCCGAGAACTCTGAGGACTCTGAGTGCTCTGATTTACTTGTTGTTGCCGTTGTTGCGCGGACGCATCTTCACGCCCGGCTTTGCCAGCGACGGCTGACGGCCTGTGATGCTCCTGAGGGCGGCCTCGTTGCGGCGCACTGCCAGCGGATTTTCGCTCTCTGCGGGAGCCTCGCGACGGTCATCGTCGAAACGGCGCTTGCCGAATGAGTCACGGCCACGGCGGTCAAAGCCACGGTCGTCGCGCGAAAAGCGGTCGCGGCGGTCGTTGTCGCGTTCATAGCGGTCCGACTTGTCACGTCCGTACCTGTCGCGGCGGTTGAAGCCTCCGCCACGCGATGCGTAACGCTCCTCGAGCTTGTTGCGCGGCGAAGAGTAGCGCGCTTCATCACCATCTGCGTTGGCGGCACGCCTGCGGTCATCCCTGAATTTGCGCGGACCCGGCTTGCGGTCGCCCCTGTCGCCGCGGTCACGTCCTTTGGGCTGCGACTCGCCGTGATGGATTTTGCCGCCGGCCTGACGGAACGACTTATAGTCGCCTTCAAATATTTCATATTCGCGGAGCTCGCACTCAAGCGCGCCGTTGAGAATCGGGAGCTTGGTCGAGGCCGACAGATGTATCATGTCGAAGTATTCCTTGCGATAGCCGATAATCCATGCGTGGTATCCCTTGAATACATTTTTCAATTTGTTGCCGATCATCTCGTAGAGGCCCTCCATATCGTCGGCCGAGATGCGTTCGCCGTAAGGTGGATTGGTGATGAGCACACCGTTGGCGGGAGCCGAAATCCACTGCGACAGCGGCTTGACCTGCAGGTCGATGTAGCGCGCCACGCCTGCGCTCTTGATGTTGCGCATGGCAATGTCGACAGCCTTGGGCGATATGTCGGCGCCGTAAATCTTGTAGTTGAACTCACGTTCGCGCGAATCATCGTTATAGAGCGAGTCGAAGAGCTCGGCGTCAAAGTTTTTCCAGTTCTCGAACGCGAAACCCTTGCGGTAGATGCCGGGATTTATATTGGCGGCAATCAGAGCGGCCTCGACGAGAAACGTGCCCGAACCGCACATAGGGTCGACGAGCGGACAGTCGCCGCGCCATCCGGAGCGGAGTATGATGCCGGCGGCAAGCACTTCGTTGATAGGGGCTTCGGTCTGCGCCACGCGGTAGCCGCGCTTGTGGAGCGATTCGCCCGAGGAGTCGAGCGACAGTGTGACACGGTCGCCTGCGATGTGGACGTTAATCATGACGTCGGCATCCTGAAGACGCACGCCCGGGCGCTTGTCGCTGCCGAAGCGGTCGCGGAACCAGTCGACAATAGCGTCCTTCACCCTGTAGGTCACAAACTGCGAGTGGGTGAACTCGTCACTGTAGGCCACGGTGTCGATTGAGAAAGTCTTGTCAATCGACAGCACCGTGCTCCAGTCAAACTCCTTTACGGCATCGTAGAGCGTGTCGGTGTCGGTGGCAGTGAATTTATAAATCGGCTTGAGTATGCGCAAGGCCGTGCGGCAGCACAGGTTGGCCTTGTAAAGCATGGCGAGGTCACCCTCGAAAGCCACCATACGGCGTCCGGGCTCCACGTTGATGGCACCCAGATCACGCAACTCTTCGGCAAGCACATCTTCCAGTCCCTGGAAGGTCTTGGCTACCATTTCAAATGTTTCGTTCATCGGTTATCGCGAAAGATTGTTGTTAAGTCTAATTGTATTGTCGGCACGAGCCTGAAGCACTATGCTCCCCGGCTCCACATCGCCGGTAATCCATATATTGCCGCCTATCACCGAGTCGGAGCCTACAGTGATGCGCCCCAATATCGTTGAGTTGGCGTAGATGATGACGTTGTCACCTATAATCGGATGGCGGGCGAGCCCTTTGACGGGATTGCCCCCCTCGTCGGTGGGGAAACTGCGCGCACCCAGTGTGACACCCTGATAGAGCTTGACGTTGTCGCCGATGATGGCAGTCTCGCCGATCACCACGCCTGTGCCGTGGTCAATCATGAAAGCCTTGCCGATAGTGGCTCCGGGGTGAATGTCGATGCCTGTCTCGCGGTGGGCGCGCTCGCATATCATGCGCGGCAGCACCGGCACCCCCAGACGATACAGCATGTTGGCGACACGGTAGTTGGTGATGGCTCTGATTGCGGGATAGCTGCATATAACCTCGTCGACCGACACTGCGGCAGGGTCGCCAAGATATATTGCCTCGGCGTCGAGAGCGAGCGCCTCGCGCACCTGCGGCAATCCGGCAATAAACGTTCCGACCGCCTCATCACATTTGCCGGCATCGGTAATGCCGCCGTTCTTTCTGTCAAGCATGCCGAAAGCCGCTCCGACCTGAGCCGTCAGGAGCTCGCCGAGACGGTCGACAGTGATGCCGAGCCAGTAGAGCGGATTTTGCCGCGGGGTGATATGACGTCCGAAATGCCCGGGGAATATTATAGCGCGGACGAGGTCAATTATCTCATCGACAGTAATTTGCGAGGGCAGTACCACATCTTCTCCGGCACTGACACCGACCTGTCGTAGCGACTCGCCTGTGAGCAGCCTGTCAACAGTCCTGTTTATTATCTGTCGATATTTATCCATAATTTTCCGTTTATGACGCGCCACTTGCGCTATCAGTCAGCAAAGTTAATAATTTTCATTGAAACCGCCTAACTTCAACACCCCCGATTTTCACAATGACGCAGCGAAAACCGACAACAGAAAGAGGGTGTTGCATAACCTAATGTTGTAGGGACGCACGGCTCGTGCGTCCGTGCCTGATGCTTGGTAATCAACATGTTGGCGGACGCACGAGCCGTGCGTCCCTACATGCCGGCATCATTTTTCAGAGTTATGCAACACCCTCCTGCTGTTATCTTATTTTAGTGAAGATTATCTCACAATCTCTTTTGTCACTTTGTTGCCGCGAACCACTATGTAGAGGCCTGCCGACGGGTTGTCGACACGCATGCCCTGCATGTTGTAGTAGACCGGAACCACATCACCGTCAGCCGCTTCGACGCTATCGACGCCTGATGTGTTTGAGATAGTCACCTGCATGTTCTTCAGGTCGGCAACCACTTTATATGTGCCGGAAGCCGCTTTCCATGAATATGCCGAGCTTGCGTTGACATTGGCTTTGAAGAGCTGAATCGGCGCCGTTGAGCTGATTGCAGCATCTTTTGTAGCCGCGCCGTAGCGGTCGGTGCCGTTGACGACATCCCAGGTAGCGCCTTTCGAGGTGACAAACGAGAAATAAGTGTCGGTTGATTTCTCGGCCGCGGGCATCTCGACATTGTTCCATGTGTAGACACCTCCTTTGTGCTCGTCAGAGGCAACAGAGGTAGACGGAGTCCAGTCGTTGAGGTTGCCTATGATATAAAGCTGCGACGGATAATTGCTGTCATCTTCGTCGTCGCCACCGCCGCCGATTACATCGCCGACTTTGGTGATTGTAAGTTTCATTTCTTTAAGGTCGGCTACAATCTTGTATTCGCCGGGAGCCGCCTTCCACGAGTATGCCGAGCTTGCGCTCACATTGGCCGGGAAGAGCGTGATGGGAGCGGTAGAGCTGATTACAGCATCGGTTGTGGCCGCGCCATAACGGTCAGTGCCGTTGACTACGTCCCATGTCGAGCCTTTTGAAGTGACAAGCGAGAAGTAGGTGTAGGTGTCTTTTGCAGCAGCAGGCATCTCCACTTTGTTCCAGGTGTAAACACCGTCTTTGGCAGTGTCGGCAGCCACAGATGTAGCGGGGTTCCAGTCGTTGAGATTGCCTATGATATAAAGATTTGAGGGATAGTCGCCGGTGTCGTCGCCATCATCGCCTCCGCCCTGCACTCCGGTTTTGGTCCAGATGCAGTAGTCGTTGCCCGCCGCCTTGATGTCGCTGTCGGAATAACCGGACGGAGATACCATGGCCGAGCCGATTTTCACCACCAGCGTGCCTTTCGAGCCGACAACCTCAGCCATGTAGCAGTTGCTTGCCGACTGGAGCACTGTCACCTTTGAGTTGTTGTGCACGCCGACGGCATTGCGTATCGCAATCATCTGCTTGATCTGGCTCTTGTATTGCGACCAGTGGGGCCAGAACACACACGGAGTGCCGGGAGAGCAGAGCATGAAAGCGTTGGCGGCGAGCACATTGCCTGTAAACTTGCTTCCGTCGCGATAGGTGTCGTGGTTGTCGACAAATGTCACTGCCAGCTGCGAGTAGCCGAAATGTATCATACCGGCAGGCTGATTGTTTGTGCCGTTGGCTTTCCATACGAGCTTGCGGAGGTCGCCGGAGGCAAAGGCTTCGTTTACGGCATATTTGAAGGGGAAGTCGAAAGCGGCCGACTCTTTGCCTGTGGCCTCGATCCATGAAGCCACGGCGTCATAGTTGCCGTCCCAGTATTCGCCTACCGAGAAAGTCGGTTTTGAGTATTGGTTGTAGATTTTCGTATACTGGCCGCCATAACCTTTGACCATGTCGTAGCGGAAACCGGCATAACCCATATCTTCGAGCAGGAATTTGCAATAGTTCTTGCAGTTGTTCTGCACATTGGCGTTGGTGTGGTCGAGGTCACGCGAACCGTTGAAATCCTCACCGGTGTCGGCAGCTCCGGTGCCGTGGTTCTGGCCGGGCTGGCTGTTTACTTCATCAGTGCGGCATATACCGTCAAGTCCGATTTTCCAGGTAACGCCGTTCCATGTCTCGGCGGGGAAGTCGGTCCAGTTGGTGGCTCCCGAGCGGTGGTTGATGACAACATCCTCTATGATGCCTGTTCCCTTAGCCTTGAAAGTGGCAATCATCGAACGCAGTTCAGCCTCCGTACCCCAGCAGGTATTGTGGTTGGTGAACCAGTAGACGGGGTCGTATCCGTTGCCCGGGTTTGATGCGGGTTTCGCAGAGTTGGGCACCCATATAAGTTTGAACGACTGGCTGAGTTCATCGGCCTGGGCCTCGAGTTTGCTCCAGCCGGTGACATTCCAGCTGTCCCAGTAAAATCCCTGTAACATTACGCCTTCATAGTTGGCGGGCCAACCGATGGCATCCGCGCTGAACGATGCAGCGCCCGCCGTCATAGCTGCCGCCAGCATCACGCCTTTTAGCAATTTCATGATAAAAAATTAAATTTAAGAAACAATATAATGATTAGTCTGATGTGTCGTCCCTCTGCGGAGTACGACATCATTGAAAACTACAAAATTACAATATTTTTCAATAAAAGCAAATTTACCGTAAAAACGACATTCGCCGTCACTTTTCGTATTTAACGTATTTTTAGTACCTTTGCAGCGTGAAAAGAACGGCTGCGAAAATACTATGCTCAATATTGCTGCTCGTGTTCGTGAATTTTATGTTCTCGAACATCGCGTTCATTCACAACCACAAGCTCTCGGGAGGCGGGACAGTAACACATTGCCACCCCTACAAATCATCTGCCGGGCATACCCACACCGCAAATGAGCTTAACCTGGTATCTTATTTCAACTGCACGGCATCTTCCGCCGATTCACAAAGCCAGGCTCCGACATTTATCGCGCCGGCCTACTATACGCTGCTTGAATGTCGGACGGCAGTCGTGACAACCTGTGAGATCCGCCTCAGCGCGAAGCTGCGCGGACCGCCGCAATGCTGAAGATTATGTAATGCAACCGTTTGCAATTCATTCGGTCTGTCAGGAGTCTCTCCTCCATTCAACACATTTATTCAACAGCATTCATATCAGTTAAATGATCAGAAGAATTATATTTCTGCTGATGGCTTTCGCCATCGGCTCAACATGCATATCGGCACAAAACAACAAAGTTACCGACGCCAACATTGGCGGCCACGTAATAGACTCCGAAAACGGCGAGCACATGCCGGGGTGCGTGATAAAAATACTCGGCACAAGCCTCACTACAGTCACCGACGGATCCGGACACTATATATTCCGCGACCTCAAGCCGGGCGACTACACCCTTGAGGTGAACTGCACCGGATATGAGACCACACGCCTTGAGACATCGGTTGCGGCCGACCGGACCGTCGAACTCAACTTCAATATCCGTCCCGACGCGTTCATGCTCGACCAGGTGGTCGTGACATCGTCAAAAAGCGAGACTCGCCGACGTGAAAGCCCTTCGCTCGTCAACGTAATAAACGGCGCTACATTCCTGCGCGTCGGAGCATGCTCGCTGGCCGACGGCCTTGACTTCCAGCCCGGCGTGCGCGTCGAAAACGACTGCCAGAACTGCGGCTTCACCCAAGTGCGCATCAACGGTCTCGACGGCCACTACTCCCAGATATTGCTGAACTCGCGCCCCGTATTCTCGGCATTGACCGGTGTGTACGGACTGGAACAGATACCGGCCAACATGATAGACCGCGTGGAGGTGATGCGCGGCGGCGGCTCGGCACTCTTCGGCTCATCAGCCGTGGGCGGCACCATCAACATCATCACCAAAGACCCTATGGTCAACTCCGCGCAAATTTCGCATCAGCTCACATCGATAGGCCCCTCCGGCTCGTTTGACAACAACACCACGCTCAATGCTTCCGTAGTCACCGACAACGGCCTTGCCGGACTTTTCATCTACGGACAAAGCCGCTACCGCGACGGCTACGACCACAACGGCGACGGTTTCACCGAAGTGGCGCAGCTCAAGACACAGACTCTCGGCGCACGCGGTTTCTTCAAGACTTCCGACATCAGCAAACTCACTGTCGAATATCACAACACCCACGAGTATCGCCGCGGAGGCGACCAACTCGACCTGCAGCCCCACATGGCAATGATAGCCGAGCAGACAGACCACAATATCCATGCCGGCGAGGCCACCTACGACCTGTGGCTCCGCGACCGCCGCGACCATCTGTCGGTATTTGCCGCGACACAGAACACGCGCCGCCAGAGCTACTACGGCTCCGACATGGACCCCGACGCCTACGGCCGTACATCCGATATCGTCATTACAGCCGGAAGCCAGTGGACACACCCCATCGACCGTTTCCTCTTCATGCCGGCAGAGCTGGTAGCAGGTCTGGAATATTCGTTCAACAGGCTGCACGACGTCACTCTCGGCTATGACCACGACGTGAAACAATGCGTGAACATCTACAGCGCCTATCTGCAAAACGAATGGCGCAACGAGCGCTGGGGATTTCTGGCCGGCGCACGCATCGACAAGCATTCCATGATTGACAATCCCATCGTGTCGCCCCGCGTCAACATCCGTTACAACCCCTCCTCCAACATGAATTTCAGAGCCTCCTACTCCACCGGTTTCCGCTCGCCGCAGGCCTACGACGAGGATTTCCATGTGGCGATTGTAGGCGGCGAACGCGTGGTGACCGTGCTTGCCCCCGGGCTGAAGCAGGAAAGCTCACAGAGCGTGAGCCTTTCGGCCGACCTCTATCACCGCTTCGGCAACGTGCAGACCAATCTTCTTATCGAAGGATTTTACACCGACCTGCGCGACGTGTTCGCCCTGCGCCAGCTTGACGGCACCGACGCCATGGGCAACGCCGTGCTTGAGCGCTACAACGGCAGCGGAGCACGCGTGATGGGTGTAAACCTGGAGGCAAAAGCGTTTTTCTCAAGCCATTTCGACATGCAGGGGGGCATAACCCTGCAGACCAGCCGATATAAGAAAGCTGAGCAGTGGAGCGACAATCCCGATGTGCCGGCCGAAAAAAAGATGTTCCGCACGCCTGACATCTACGGCTATCTTACCGCCAACTGGGAAATCACCCATCACCTGACCGCCACACTCAATGCGACAGGCACCGGCCCCATGACGGTGCAGCATCTCGAAGGCTCAGGCACGGATGTAGACCTGGCGGTGCGCACAAAATCATTTTTTGACGCGTCAGTGAAATTGACATACGACTTCAAGATTTTCAACCGTGTGAACCTGAGTGTGTCGGCCGGAGTCAGCAACATTTTCAATTCCTATCAGAACGATTTCGACTCAGGCTCCAACCGCGACTCAGGATATATCTACGGACCGGCACTGCCCCGATGCATCAACGCCGGTGTCACCCTCAACATCTGATTTCCCCGCACCGGACGCAGGCCAAATGCCTTTGTCGATTGGAACAGGAGTATAAAATGCCGCTAAAATCGCAATAAATTACAGGGACGCGATACAATGCTGTTTACTTAAGGGGGAGTGACGTCAGAGAGCCGGGAGGCTCGGGGGTTTACTATTAACCGGGGTTCGGAGACCGCGGAGCGGGCGCAGACCCCGGCCATAAAC
>CAMWJS010000028.1 GCA_947174635.1 uncultured Muribaculaceae bacterium | reverse complement strand
CGCTTCAATCTCCGAAATTCTCCGACCGCTTGCCGATAATCCTTTTCAGGCTTATCTGAGCAATGCGGTGCAAGTTGCCGACATTCTCGAATGGATATTAGAGCAGGTCGGCACCGCCGAGATATGGCAGACTTCCTTCTCTATCTCCGAGGAATTTTTGCGCCGCTTATTCTTCATCACAAAGGATAAGCGTGTGTCGCGCATCAATCTCGTGCTCGACCACAAAGCGACCAACAAGACGCTAAAACTGTGGGCGTTCATCACCCAAGTTATTGAGCGGACATATCTTGCCGACAATCACAGCAAGATTTTGTTGGTACGCTCCGAAAAAGGCGATACGGTCAGCGTCATTACTTCGCAGAACCTAACTCGCGGCAACCGCCACGAGTCCGCCTTTATCTCCACCGACCCGGCAATCTTCGACCGGCTCCACGAGCAGGTCAACGATTTAATCACTAATCATTCCGTACCCCTCCATGACTTATTCCGACAGCGACTTGCAGCAGATTGAGAAGTTCGCCTCAATCTACCTCAAAATATCCGATATGGCGGTCATTCTCGACATTCCGGCTGATGTGTTGCGTTCCGACATCGCCGACCGCTCAACCGATGTGTCGAAAGCCTACCGACGCGGCAAAGCCGCCTCTAAGGTCAAACTACATTCTCAGGAAATGATGCTTGCACAGGTAGGCTCGCCACTCGCTATCGAGAACGCCCACCGCAATTTATTGGATATGGAAGATGATGAATAGCAGATTTTTTGCTAACTTTGTCATTACTTATGGCACAGTTTAACTCATATATTGATTTTTTAGATCTCTCGGCTGCCATTGATTTTTGCCGTGAGAATGGGAAACTATGCCATTATAAGAAAGGAGATTACTTTGTTCAGCAAGGTTCAAAAGCACGTTATGCAGCCCTTGTAGTGTCAGGCTATTTCAAATTAGCAACTCTTAATGAATCGGGAGATGAGGCTGTATTTAATTTCGCCTTTCCGGGGCAATTCATTACAGACTTTCATTCATCTTTACGCGGAGAATCCTCCCAATTCTCAATTATCGCTGGCACAGATTGCGAGATAATGCGAGTGCCGTTAAGTACTTTCAAGCATTTTCTTTCCCCTTCTCTGATAGACGAATATAAGGCGCTGTTCAACATGGCATTCATGCGATTGCTCAATCTCTACCGCAAGTCACCACGTCAGCGTTATGTGGAACTATGTGAACAATATCCCCAAATTGTCGAGACTGTTACATTGAAAGATTTATCCTCCTTCCTGTTGATTACACCCAATCATCTTAGCCGTATCAGACGAGAACTGGCGAAAATTTCAGGCACCAACCTTAAAAAATAAGGTGGTCTATACATTTGTTAAGACTAATTCCATTTACCCTTATTAACTTTGCGGTCGGATAGTGTTCACACCATCCACTACATTTTAATAAAAACATTGTGTTATATGAAGAAATTATTTATAATTTCCCTGATTATCGTTCAGGCGTGCATTGCGTTCTCGCAGAATTGCTGCGTGAACGACACTATTGTACGAGAGATTCAATTTCCTCTTACTCCCAACGATAAAACCGAATTCTTCTATTTCAACAACGAATGGATTCGGGGAGCTTCCCTTGGTATGGTGTCGGCCGACTCCATTCAAAAAGCGGAGGTAAAAAACGACGAGTATGGAAATCGTTCCCTCTTTCTGACCGTCTCGCCCGAAATTCTTGCACAGATAAAAGAGGATGCGCGAAAAATTTATGTTTGCGATGACGCTCGATGCGAATTCCCCGGCGGCAACGGAAAACTTAAGGAATGGATTAATGAAAACATCCGTATACCCGAAGGATTCAAAGGTAGTGAGACTGTGTATGTTAAATTTACCGTTCAGCCTGATGGCTCAATCAGTGACCCTTCGATTTTTCGTCGACCGAGCAAAAATGAGGCTGTCAATCAAGAGGCGTTAAGACTTGTGAATGCGTTGCCCAATTTTCGCGTAAAATATTATATTCCCCACTTGAAGAAAAGCTTCGCCTTTTATCTTCCCATCACTTTCAAAGAGCCCGGTGTGATATTTATAAGAGGTGATGAAAGTAAATAAATGGAACGCCTTAAAGGGCGCATATACTATTCCAATCATCGTTACTTTTCTTATGGATAACGCAATTTCAACAGAATAAACAATCTCGTCTTTTACTGCATAAAACGGCTTATGTATCTTCGCGGTACATAAGCCGTTTTCTATGTCATATCCTAACGCAATCGAAGTTTGCCGCGCAGAACTCTTTACAAAAGAGGTCGAACTGCGCGACCGCTATCCGCAAGCACTTGTGGATAAGGTGCTTCGTGTGCGCGAAATGTATAACTGGTTCATCGCCAATCCCGACGGCACCGACCGCGAATTTGTTGCCGAGGTCTGCCAACGGCACGGAATACACCGCACGACGGCTTATTCCGACCTTGCCGTTGTCAAGTCATTGCTTCCTATGCTTGGAAGTGCAAGCCGCGACTTCCACCGTTGGCGCACCAACGAAATGCTTATCGCCACTTACAAGATGGCGGAGAAGCGCAAGGACAGCAAGACTATGGAACGCGCCGCTACTGCCTACGGCAAACTCAACCGCGTTGACCTTGAAGATGAACAGGCTATACCTCTCGATCAAATCCTCGTGCAACCGTTCACGGCTACCGACGACCCGCGAGTGCTGGGTATCGAGCCTATTCCCAATATCCAGTCAAAGATTGACGCGATGATTGAGAAGTACCGCCGTGAGACGATTGATATTGAGGACGTGGAGTTTGAGGAATACGACCTTGAATTTGACACCCTTTTCCCTGACAAATCAGAATCCGATCCCGACGATGAATCTATCCGCTGATATTATTTCTGTTTGTCGCTATGATTCTTTTTATAGAAGTAGCCACCGATTATGCCGCCAATAATGCCTGCCGCAACTGGCAGATATGCGTACCAAGGTAAATTAAGCATGGTTGAATGATTTTGAAGTTTTCTTATTAGACGCGAATTTACGCAAAAAATTACAGATGAGCGAGAAAAAAGTTTACTTTAACAAGCCACAACGTCTCACGCAGCTTATTGGCGCGAACACTACCGTTATCGTAGCAGGGCGACGCACCGGCAAAACGGACAGCATAGCTGCTCCGTTTGTTCTGCGCAATATGCAGCGTATGCCCGGCTCGACAGGCGGCATCGTTGTGCCGACCTTCAAGCACGGATTGACTAACACCATTCCGGGCTTGCTCGCCGCATGGAAACGATGGGGCTTCATCGAGGGCATACACTATGTGGTCGGTCGCAAACCGCCGAAGTCGTTCCGTCAGCCCATCATCGACCCGAAAGATTATGAACACGTCATATCTTTCTATAACGGTTCGGTCGCAGTGATTATATCACAGGACCGACCCGGCAGCTCCAACTCGCTCACGCTCTCTTGGCTGCTCGTCGACGAAGCCAAGTTTATTGACTACGCCAAACTCAAAGATGAAACACTCCCTGCCAATGGCGGCATAAAGTCGCACTTTGGCAAGCACTCCTGTAATCACTCAATTATGATATTGAGCGATATGCCGCAGACGCAGAAAGGCTCGTGGTTCTTGCACTACCGCGACAAGATGGACGTGGAGCTTATCAAAACCATTGAGGCCACGGTCTATGAGATATGGCGGACTAAGGAGCGCATACGCGCCCTTAACGCCAAAGGCAAAACGGTACCTCCATATCTCAAAGGCTACCTACGTCGCCTTGACCGCGACCTCAATAAGATGCGCTCCGTCGCGGTGTACTACCGCGAGTATTCCTCTATCGAGAACTTGCAGCTTCTCGGCGAGAACTACATCAAGCAGATGAAGCGCGACCTGACTCCTTTGACCTTCCAAACCTCTATCCTTTGTCAGAGGATCGGAATTGCAAAGGATGGTTTCTATTCTTCCATGCGCGAGGGCCACAAGTACGACGCCAACGATAATCAATACCTCGATACTCTCGGATATGATTATGACTTCTCGACGCTCGACGCTCGCGCCGACAAGGACGTTGACCCCGACGCGCCCATCTGCATCGGCATGGACTACAACGCCAACATTAACTGGATTGTCGCCGGTCAGCCTCGCGACCGTCGCCTGAACGTCATAAAGTCGTTCTACGTCAAGTTCGAGCGTAAGATTCCGGCACTCGTCGAGGACTTCTGCCGCTACTATGCGGAGCATCGCAACAAGACCGTGGTCTATTATTACGACGCTACCGCCCTCGGCTCGAACTATGCGGTCAACGACCAGGACTTCCACTATAACGTGGTAAAGGAGTTTGAACGGCGGGGCTGGCGCGTCGAGTCCGTGTACCTCGGAAACCCGATGCACCACCACGAGAAGTACCTTCTCATCAATAATGCGTTTGCCGGAAAGCAACGCCTCATGCCGTTCTTCAACCGCTCGAACAACGAGGACTTGATTCTCGCGGTGCAGTCAGCCGGTGTCAGCAATGGCCGTAACGGCTTCAAGAAAGACAAATCCGGTGAAAAACTCGCAGAGTCCGAGGAAGACCTGCTCGAACACCGCACAGACGGCACCGACGCTTTCGATACTCTCTACATCGGCTGCGAAAAGTTCCCGTTCCACGATACATTCTCGCTGTCGATGAGCGGCGTTCTCTGAAATTTTTTTAACTTTGCATAAAATTTTATATTTATGAAGAAAACTCTTGTTCTAATAATATTTATGGTTTTTATTTGTCTGTCGACTTTCTCACAGACAAATATTAGATTCAATGGTGCTACATTTGGCAATACAGTTGAAAATTTCATTCTTGGTTTTCCAGAAAAACCTTATATTCAAAAGAGTTATGACACTGATATATTTAACGCAAATATATGCAATGGCTACGAATGTTTCATGAAATTAAATTCAGAAACATGGAAATGTTATATCTTTAGTTCAAGAAAAACAGATAAAGTATTTCGTACAGTTTGTACTATCGGCTACCCGTCTGACTTGCAAGGCCATATTATGCTACTTGTTAAAACGTTAGAAGAAAAATACGGTGGACATTTCGAGGAGCCTAAATCAGAACTTGGCTATATCAAAAGTGGATATGACAAACTCAAAGAAATGTTTGCCTTAAAGTATCAAATTAAAAATACATTCGGACAAACTATTGGAGAAATTCGTATTTCTTGTGCACCTTGGAAGAATGCACAAAATGATGGCGGCTGTATTGAATTAAGTTACACTGACCTAAATACGAGCGTATTGGCTACACGAGAATACAATGCTATTATGAACAACGCCTTATGATAACGGCGATGCGCCCGGTTGATGTCGCCCTCCGTAAGTGGGGACTTCTGGGGGGTGCCTCGGGCCATCCGAGAACATTCAACCGTCCGCCGTGTTTTCGTAAATCGAGCCTAAGGTCTCGACCGTTCGGCTTCTATCCCTATCGCATAAGCGCGCTTCGGCACCAACCTCCTGTTGGATCCGTGGCTCGCTTTCTTTTTTATGCGGTATGTCGCTCCGGGTGTGGCGCCGTTTCGCAGGTCAAGGTATTTTTCCGTTTCATCTCCTTTGGGAGTGGGAGGATTACCAACCGGGCCTTGGAGAATTGGTGTTACATCGACTTCGTATCTCGGAGCGATTTGCCTCATGTATAAATGATTTTAAAGGTATTCGGCGATTGCTTCGCAATTCTTCCCTGTACTTCCTCTGCCGGGGTTCTTGGCGGCGGCCAAGCGCCAAAGGCGTTGACACGGTATTGATTTACGCTCTGGCCGTCGGAGATTACTTCACGGTGTAGATAGGTTTTGAATTGCGGTCGGACGTTCGCGTTTACGATGTAACGTATAGGTCAGATTTTGACGAGACGTTCTTGGAGGAATTAACTGATATAAAGCACCTGAGCGCAGATGATATTTCACTGTCGCAAAGGTAGGGCTGACCGCGCATACGCGCCTGGGGGCTTGACCCTCCGGGCTTGCAATCAACATTTCATAAATTCTTCACCCTCCAGGACCCAAGTCATCGGCTCTGCCGCTTTGCCTTGGCAAAGAATTTACCGACAAGTCTTGAAATAACATTTGCAACTACGCTTTCTCAGCACTCCCTGACATTGCAACGTAAAAATCAAACGCGCCCAGGCGCACAGTTAAAAACCTCCAAAAACTTCAAAATCATGACATACGTTAGCAACATCTTCAACAGCTCTCTCAACTCCAACCGCAAGCTCAAATATTTTTCAGTAGAAGTAATCACTTTCGACGGCGAGAGCTTCATCGAAGAAGTCGAAGCCCGCAGCGCAGAGGAAGCACAGGAAATCGCAGCTTCCGGATACGAGAACGTCGATTACACGATGGTTCAAGGCTGCTTCGCAGGTTGGTAAACCTCCTTCTCCCTCCCAAAGGGTGGCTGTCCGCCGGGGCAGCCTTTACCCCTGCTTATGTCGCCACACCCTTCGCGACTGTTGTCTATCGGCTCTCCGGCACTCCTTCGACCCGATTGTTACGCCTCCTCCTTCGTCGCCTTCGTCGGGGCAGAGAGGTAGTTCACTTTCTTAATGTTTAATTACTCAAATCTCGCTGATTTTTCGTAACTTTGCACATTAAACATCTCAAAATTATGGATAATAACAACACCCTCCGCAACAATATTCTCAACGCTCTCGACGAGTGGACGCGCCTTGATGCCGCTACTCGCGAAGACGCTTTTATCGACGTTGACCTTACCGATGGCTCGGTCAAGTTCATCGACGCTGACGAGCTCATCAAGTATGACCTCGAAGACCCGTCTCAGCGTCTCTCTTTCTATACCATCAATCCCTGGGATATTGCCGACTACGACGAAACCGCGCAGTCGTTCTCCTTCCGTCAGGACGAAGTCGAAGAAGCAATCAAAAACGCCCTCAGCCTCGAAGCTGAATTTACTCAGTCATAATCGGAGCAAGCTAAAGCAATACTATTACTTAATCTAATCTGATGGCTGATATACTTTCGTCAATCTTTTGGTTCATTGTCAAAATCGTATGTTGGCTCACTTTAATCAGTGGGGTAATAGGCTTCCTTGCCGTAATTTGGGCACTGATTAAAGGAAAGGGTAACAACGGAAGACTCCCTTGGGAATAATTACGGCGTTGCGCTGAAATGATATAGCCCTCGCAATCGCTGTGCTCCGGGCGGTGCCTGTCGGCCATCCGAGTATATCAATCCATCGCCGGGCTATCGTAAATCGAGCCTATGGTCTCGACCGTTCGGCTTCTATCCCTAACGCAAAATTAACTGCATTAATTTATATTAACATTACAGTACCTTATTCTTGCACACCCTATGTCGTACACCCTATGTCGTACCTTTGTGCGTGTGTGCAATTTTAGCCGTTAGATACCTTCGGTATCAGAAATTTTCGTTAACTTTGCATATTCAAAGCGTTACTTAATCTGAAAATGGCCAACTGATTATCACAAAGACACACGGCGCGAGCCGAAAAACTTTGGAAACTTCTTCATAGTCGCACAGGCTTTGGTCGGCCTTCAGATGCTATGAGGAAGTTCCTTTTTTTGACCATGAATAAAAATTATATAATAATTTCATTGGCCTTCCTTCTCACTGCTTGTGGAGGAAAGTCCGGCTCAGATTCTTCTGCGACTGAAACTAAATCGAGCGAGCAGCAGGAAATTGTCGAGATCGCTCCTGTACGAGCTTGTAATTATTCATACGACATAGTAGGCAGAGAAGAATCTTCTATGCCTCTCCCCGATGGGCAAGAAGTCAAGAAGTTGCGAGTTACGGTTGAAATACCGTCGGAGTATTCTGACATTGCTTTGAATGACATCGCAGATGACATCAAGCGCACAACGTCTAACGAATATCTCTTTGTTGAGTTCTACTTGCCGAGTCAGCCAAAAACGGGCCCGAACTATGGCATCGCAAAACGTACACCTTCAGAGAACAGTGCGGTCGTAAATTATGTGGCCCCGCCTCAAGCGCCGGAAGCCACCCCGGACCAACCTAAAGTAAAGGCTCCTTATGATGGCTGTAAAGTATATGGAGCTTGGAATATGATGGGCGCCAAAGTAATTGCTTATCAGAAAAATGGCAAATGCTATATGGTCAATTACTATGGAGGAACCAATTTTGGTGATCCGGAACGTTACATCAAAACAACATATCGTGGCCGTACGGCTTTCAAAAATGCCGAAGATCCTGCCGATATGTATGTTATCAATGGCAACGGCGACCTCGATGGGTATTACGACGGCGACCTTGCAACCACTTTTGGACAAACATCTTATTAAATCATGGCAAGACAATCTTCGATAAAGCAGTTGGAAGAAGACCTTTGGGCATCAGCCGATACCCTGAGAGCAAGTTCCAAACTTAACTCTAACCAGTATTGTATGCCGGTGCTGGGTCTTATTTTTCTCAAATATGCCTATGGCCGATTTAAGAAAGTCGAAGCAGAATTGCTAAAAGACCGCCCGAAACGCAACGGTGTGCCATTGCCTGTTACCGAACGAGATTTCCAAGCCAAGAGCGCGTTATATCTTCCTCGTGAGGCTCAGTACGATTTCCTGTTAAATCTCCCTGAGAATATCGCATCGGCAAACGTAACTGACGAAGAAGACCGTTTGCTTTCCAAACTCGGCGATGTAGTCAACTACTCCATGCGCCTTATTGAGCAGCAGAGCGAGCACCTGAAAGGAATACTCCCCAAAACATATAACGACTTCTCCAACGAACTACTTGTCAAACTTATACGCATCTTCAACAACGATAAACTCGAAGATGTAGGTGGAGATGTTTTGGGTCGCATATTTGAATACTTTACCGGAAAGTTTGCCAAGAGCGTAGCCGATGATGACGGAGCGTTCTTTACTCCGAAATCATTGGTTCAGATGATAGTGAACATCATCGAACCCAAACACGGCACCGTTCTCGACCCTGCCTGTGGTAGTGGTGGTATGTTCGTGCAGTCCGGCGATTTTGTCAATTCCAAGGGCATGAACGCCAACTCAGCCCTCACTTTCTACGGACAGGAAAAGGCTGACTTCAACGCCCACCTCTGCCTGATGAATATGGCCGTGCATGGTCTCAATGCCAAAATCAAGAGTGGCGACGAAGCCAACACTTACGCCTACGACTCTCACAATTTGCTCGGCAGTTGCGATTTCGTGATGGCTAACCCGCCGTTCAACGTCAATGGCGTTGACTCGGCTACCGCGTCAGCCAACATGGACAGATTGCCATTCGGCCTCCCAGCAGTCAACAAGTCAGATGAAATCAGCAACGCCAACTATCTTTGGATTCAGTATTTCTACTCATTCCTTAACGAAACCGGTCGAGCCGGATTCGTTATGGCCTCGTCGGCTACCGACTCGCAGAGCAAAGACAAGTCTATCCGTGAAAAGCTGGTCCGCTCCGGCCATGTGGATTGCCTTATATCGGTAGCCAACAATTTCTTCTATACTCTTACACTGCCTTGCACTCTTTGGTTTTTTGACAAAAACAAAGGTGAAGCCATACGCGATAAAATACTTTTCATTGATGCTCGCAATTACTACACTGTAATTGACAAGACCCTCAATGAATGGAACGAGTGGCAGATGAAGAATCTTAACGCCATCGTTTGGCTTTATCGCGGTGAAATCGACAAGTATCAGGCTCTGATATCAAGTTACATTCTCGCACTTAACGAGAATTTCCATGCGTATAACATTGAGGCAGAAGTGTCAACTCCTGCCGATGCACACAATCGTTTTTCTGACAAACTCGCTGAATTGAAGAATCAGCAAAAAGAACTTGTCGCTAAAATAAAATCGACCAGGAAGCGCAACGAGAAAGAGCCGCTTAAAGAAGAATTGGCAGACCTCGAAGATACCATTTCTGAACTATCGTCAGTGGTAGAGATGGCTGCTCAATTCGTTTGGCTTACCGACAAATTCGGTGAAAAAGGTGAATATCGCGATATTCCCGGCTTGTGTCGTATCGCTTCTATCGAAGATGTTGAAGCCAAGAATTTCTCCCTTACACCCGGCGCTTACACTGGTGCAGAAGAAGTCGCCGACGATGGCATCGACTTTACGTCACGCATGAAAGAAATTCATTCTGAATTGGAGAAATTGCAGAATCGATCTGCCGAAATATTCGCAACAATCAAAGAAAACGAGTCGCTGCTATGGAAATGAAAACCGTTCACATAGGCGACCTCGGAGACATCAAAACCGGTAGCACTCCGTCAAAGAAGAATCCCGACAACTACGGGGATTATGCCTTGTGGATAAAACCCACAGACATTAACCCTGACGAGAAATATACTCGCGTTGTCGAAGAAATGTTTTCGGAGAAAGCCGCGCATGATTGCCGTACTCGCCTTATCCCAGCACGCTCTATCTGTGTACCGTGTATCGGCACGGTTGGAACCAAGTTGACAATGACACCATGCGATTGTTTTGTCAATCAATCTATAAATGCGGTCATTCCCAACGAGGACTACGATAATGACTATGTCTATTATCTTCTCCTTAATTTTCTTCCGAACCTCAAAAGTATCAACAAAGGCACTGCTTCAGGACGAGAATATATTGCCAAGTCGGCATTTGAAAACATTGAGATACATGTACACGATGACATTGATGTTCAACGTGCCATTGGTCGTATTCTTTCTGCCTACGATAATATGATCGACAACTGCAAACAGCAGATTGTCTTGCTTGAAGAAGCCGCGCAGCGTCTTTATCGTGAATGGTTTTCTGAGTTTTCTCCAAATTCTGTGCTATACGATTTGGCTGAAGATGTCGGTAAGTCAGTGAATAAATCAAATCGTACAAATTACGAATGTTATACTCCGATAGATTGCCTACCCAAGAAATCACTTGCTTATATTGCACCCAAAGATATTTCATTAGCTGAAAGTTCCTTAAAATCTTATAAACCCAAGGATATTCTGTTTGGAGCTATGCGAGTATATTTTCATAAAGTTTGCATTGCGCAGGAGAATGGGTTAACACGTTCAACTTGCATAGTCCTTAATGCTATCAATGAGTGGTATTGGGCATATCTAACTTTGCTTTTGTTTAGCGAGGAAACCATAGCATGGGCAACAGCAAATAGCAAAGAGGGTACGACAATGCCATATATCTCGTGGGAAAAATTTAAATATATGCCCATATATTTGCCAGACGAAGAAGTCGCAAAACAATTTAATGTCATTGTTGAACCCTATCTATCTAAGATAATCGTACTTGCAAAGTATATTCGTAATCTCACAGAGATTAAGAAAGTACTTCTTCCGCGCCTTATCTCCGGTCAAATCGAAATAAACGCATAAGTTTATGGCAACCCCTCCATTCAACATATCGGCAGAAGCTATCAATCGTATTGCGGAAATATCCGCACTTTTGGAGCGACACAATATCGCTCTGGAGGGCGAGCACGGCTTGAAACTTCGCAAAGCCAACCGAATCAAAACTATTCACTCATCACTCGCTATCGAGGGCAACACTCTCAGTGAGGATGAAGTAAGAGATATTATCAACGGCAAACAAGTAGTTGCCCCCATCCGTCAGATTCAGGAGGTCAAAAACGCTATCCGGGTTTATGACTTCTATTCTCAGCTAAATCCATTCTCAGAAAAGGATTTGCTTAAAGCCCACGGTATTATGATGGAGGCACTTACCGACGATGCCGGACGATACCGCAGTGGCGGTGTCGGTGTGTTCGGCGAAACCGGCATTGTTCACATGGCTCCGCCTCCACAACGTGTACCCGAATTGATGGGCGACCTTTTCGCTTGGCTCAAAAAGTCGAAAGACCATCTGCTGATTCGTTCGTGCGTATTCCACTATGAATTTGAATTTATACATCCGTTCTCCGATGGAAACGGACGTACCGGACGTCTGTGGCAGTCGCTTATTCTCGGACGTTTGAATCCGCTCTTTGAGCATCTTCCAGTCGAAAACATGGTATATGCAAATCAGCAAGAATATTATAACGCTATTGCGGCATCCACCGCTGAGGGTCAATCCGGCCCCTTTATCGACTTTATGCTCAACGAGATTTTGAAGACACTTCAAAAGAACATAAAAGAAGAAGTACCCAATAAAATACCCGATAAAGTGCCCAATAAATCCGAACTATCCATTTTGAAACTACTCGCTGATAATCCACGCCTCACACGCATTGAACTTGCCGAGAAGGTAGGCATAACGGAGAATGGCGTGAAGAAGATTATCACCAAAATGAAAGCCGCAGGCTGGATAGAGCGCATGGGAAGCAATAAGACCGGGTATTGGATTGTGCAATACAAACTAAATGACTGAAAACTATGTCGCACGAATATTCTGAAAACATACTTGTTCAAGAGAGCGCCGGAAACCTACTGCGCGATGAACTCGGTTGGGATGTGGTTTTCGCATACAACCAGGAGGTGCTTGGTTCTACCGGGACGCTCGGACGTTCATCATATAAAGAGGTCGTTTTAACTCGCTATCTTGAAAAAGCCCTGTTGCGACTTAATCCGTGGCTGACTGACAATCAGCTCACGGAGGCCCTTATGAAGTTGATGGCTTATTCTGCCACCAACTCCATCATGCAAATCAACGAGGAAAAATTCAAGATGATCCGCGACGGCATAGAAGTCACCGACAGCCGCCCCGGACACGAGAACAGCACCATTACCGCCCGACTGATTGACTTTGACAACCCCGACAATAATCATTTCCTTGCCGTCAAGGAAATGAAAATACACGGCTCTCTATATCGCCGTCGCACCGATATTGTCGGTTTTGTTAACGGTATTCCGCTCCTTTTCGTGGAACTTAAAGGAGTGGATGTCGACGTTGAAAACGCCTACAATAACAACTATAAAGACTATCTCGACACAATCCCTCAATTATTTCATTACAACGCATTTCTGATGCTCAGTAATGGATACGAGGCTAAGATTGGCACCCTCGACAGCAAATATGAGTTTTTCCATGAGTGGAAGCGTCTCAAAGAGGAAGATGCCGGAAACGTCGAGTTGGAAACTATGCTTCGTGGCGTGTGCGACAAGCGCACGTTCTTAGACCTGCTCGAAAACTTTGTTATCTACGACCATTCAGACGGTCGCACTACAAAGATTCTTTCCCGCAACCACCAATATCTCGGAGTGAATCGAGCTATTGAAGCTTATCGTGACCGCAAGTTTAAGGATGGCAAACTTGGTGTGTTCTGGCACACACAAGGGAGCGGCAAGAGTTATTCGATGGTATTTTTTGCTCGCAAAATCAACCGCAAATTCGAGGGCAGTCCTACATTCGTAGTGCTGACTGACCGCGAAGAACTTAACACTCAAATCTCCGAGCTTTTCGTAAACTGCGGATTGATAGGAGGCGAAGCGTCGAACTATATTGCTTCAAGCGGTCAGAACCTTATCGACCGTCTTAAAGACAATCCTCCGTATATCTTCACTCTTATTCATAAGTTCAATAAGCCTAATGCTACTCCCTACATTCCGGAGCACGACATTATACTGATGAGCGACGAGGCGCACCGTACTCAAAACGGCACCTACGCCGAGAATATGATGCATCTTCTCCCCACCGCACATCGCATCGGCTTTACTGGTACCCCGATTTTCAAGGACGATAACATCACGACCCGCACTTTCGGCGACTATATTTCTATCTACGACTTCAAGCGAGCCGTAGATGATCATGCCACAGTGCCGTTATTCTATGAAAATCGCGGCGAGAAACTTAAAGAATTGCAGAGTGACGCTATAAATGCAAAAATCCTCGCAGCCATACAGGATGCAGACCTCGACCCATCGCAAGAAGAAAAGGTCGAACGTGAATTTGCAAAGGAAATTCACCTGCTTCTTTCAGAAAAGCGTCTGCGTATGATTGCCCGAGATTTTGTGAAGCATTACACCGACCTATGGACGAGTGGCAAAGCCATGATGGTTTGCCTCAGCCGTATCGCTTGCGTGATGATGTACGACTATGTTCAGGAGTATTGGCAAGAGGCTATCGCCAATCTCGAACAGGAAATCAGCCACAACACCAATCAGCAAGAAGTTCTTGAACTGAACCGAAAACTGAAATGGATGCGCGAGACTGAAATGGCCGTTGTCATTTCGCAGGAGCAGAACGAAATTGCTTACTTCCAAAAATGGGGTAAAGACATCAGGCCTCACCGTGAGAAGATGGAAACCCGTGAGCTGGACAAAGAATATAAAGACCGCGAGAATCCTCTGCGGATAGTCTTTGTCTGCGCAATGTGGCTCACCGGCTTTGATGTTAAATCGCTTTCGTGTCTTTACATAGATAAGCCATTGAAAGCTCATACCCTGATGCAGACCATCGCCCGTGCCAACCGTGTGTGCGACGGCAAGCCTAACGGACTTATCATCGACTATATAGGCATCGTCAAATCGCTTCGCAAAGCACTCGCCGATTATACCACTTCCGGAGGTGAAGGATGGGGCGGCGGAGATGTAACCGTTGACAAGAACGAGTTGATACGCCACCTTCTCGAAGCCATTATAGGAGCCAAGGCTTTCCTGATGCAACATGGCTTCGATCTTGAATCCCTTGTCAACGCTTCTGATTTCACTAAGATGGCATTGCTTAAAGACGCTGCCAATCTTATGTGTTCCACCTCAGAAGTGCGTAAGACTTATTGCACCTACGGTGGCACAATCAAGCGCTTGATGAAATTTATTACTCGCGATGATATTGCCGACCCGGCAATCATCGCTGACAAGAACGCCATCATCGCTATTTACGACCAGTTGCAAGCCAAGCGCAAGAGTGCCGACATCACCGATTTGTCGGTTGCAATCCACAACATCATCAGTGATGAAGTCGGCACGAAGCCCGACGGAAACCTTACAGGCACTCGTCAGTTTGACATCAGCAAAATTGACTTTGACCTTCTCCGCAAGGAATTTGCGAAGATGAAACATCAAAACCTCGTGCTTAAGGACATCGACGAGCTTATCAAGCAACGCATCGAGGCGATGCTGCGGAATAATCCCAACCGCATTAACTTCTACGAAGAATATCAACGGATTATTCAAGAGTACAATGCGGAGCAAGACCGCGCATCAATCGAAAAGACCTTTATGGCTCTTATCGACCTCTCCAAATCTCTCGACCAAGAGGAAAAGAGATTTGTGCGCGAGGGGTTCACCGACGATGAACAACTGACTATATATGATCTTCTTTTCAAGGAGAACATATCTAAGTCAGACATTGATAAACTGAAGAAAGTGTCGGTCGACCTTCTCGTAATGGTGAAGAACCGCATCGCCACACTCCACAACTGGCGCGAGAAAGCCACCACCACCGCAATCATTGGTCAGCTTATCCATGATACTCTTTATCAGGAACTCCCCGAGTCATACGACATCAGCGAGATTGAGCCATACTCGAAGAAACTCTACGAGTATATCTATGAACGTTATCCCATCGTAGCAGCATGAGAAAGGTCTTGAGTATTCTGTTATTATTATTGTTCTGTCTTTCAGCAAAGGCTTACGACTTTGTTGTGGGCAAAATTGCATACTCTGTTGTCTCTATGAACGACTCCATTTGTGAAGTCGCTCAATATGGTGAGCCAAACAAATATTTCGGTATTATCAATATCCCGGAATCAGTTACTTATCAGGGTCGAACCTTTAAGGTCATTGCAATCGGAGAGTCCGCGTTTTATACTTCTAAGATTTCGTCAGTCGTAATTCCAAACTCTGTAACTGAATTAAAGAAACGAGCTTTCTCTTGTTGCGGACTCTTGAATAGTGTTACAATTCCTTCTTCCGTTATAAAAATCGGGGATTATTGCTTTTCCAGTTGCAATAGAATGTTGACATTCAAACTTCCGGATTCGATTGAATTTATCGGAGAGGGAGCCTTTTGTAATTGTCAAAGTCTTACATCTATCACAATCCCTCAAAAAGTTACGGAACTCAAATATGATACTTTCTCCGATTGTAAACGTCTAAGAAATGTTACATTCCATGATACATTCTTGCGTTTAGGGCAATCAGTATTTTCAGGCTGCAATGCTTTAACCACCATTACATTACCTAATTCATTACAATCTATTGGCCCGTCCTGTTTCTATAAATGTAAATTACTTCGTAATATTGAGATACCTAATTCGGTAACCGTAATTGAGAATTATTGCTTTTCTGAATGTCCTTCTTTAACTAATGTAAAATTGTCGGAAAATATAACTTCTATTCCGGGAGGCTGTTTTAGTGAGAATAACTCTTTGAGAGTTATTACTATTCCAGATTCTGTAAAAGTAATTTCTGCATCCGCATTTGACCACTGTGCTTCGTTGACTACTATTAAAGGAGGCAATAATATAGACGAAATTGATAATCAGGCGTTTGATGAGTGCATCTCGTTAAGAGACTTCACACTTCCTCAAAGTTTGCTTAGGATAGGTACATGTGCATTCCGCAGTTGTAAAAAATTCAAAGATTTCAGAATCCCCGGCAATCTACAGGTATTAGGTCAAGCTGCGTTTATCCATGTTAATCCATCTAAGGTTGTCCTTCCGCCGACCCTCAGATTTATGGGATGTGAACCTTTCTCTTTTGCTGATACGGTAGTTATTGAGTATAACGACAAGCCGTTTAAGTGGGAGAACGATTTTGAAATTGCCACCCACAATCTATGGATTGATAGAGACATAACCTATAAATGTGCTGGTCGCTCATTTATACGTATGGATAATGTTACCATTGGACCTCACGAAATAGCCGCTAAGTATGCGTATTATGCTAACCGTGACGAAACAAAAACCTTGACAGCATTATTTCCAACCCCTCCGAATGTTCAGGAATTTTCAAATCATGCATATATCAATGTAATTCTTTTAGTTCCTCAAGAGAGCCTTGATTCGTATAAAGCTCATCCTATTTGGGGTAAGTTTTGGAATATACAGCCAATCATATCTTCACATTAAATTCTAATCTGCGTATGTCTAATTCCTCCAAATACGAATTTATTGACCTTACAGTGGAGAAATGTTTCTCCAACTTTTTTGTCGTGCCCGACTACCAACGTGAATATGTTTGGGAGGCCGATAAACAGGTCGAGCAACTTCTTACCGACATAGACGAGGCTTATTCTGCCGACTCTAAAAAAGAATACTTCATTGGATCCACTGTTGTTTTTAACAACAATGGATCCAATGAACTTATAGATGGCCAACAGCGAACCACTACGCTTTTCCTTGCCCTATGTGCTTTCAAAAGCGTGTTCACTGAATATGGAATTGACCACGCAACTATTGACCAGTGCATCGCCAACACTACGCTTGACGATGATGGTAACGACGTACATAAGTACCACCTGCTTTTGCAATATGAAGATGCCTCGCAAATCCTCGAACAGATCGCGAATGATAATATTCCGCCAGAAGACTCGCTGACAAAAAGTGGTAAACTTCTTGTCGCTGCATATCTTCGTCTGCGTGATTTCATCGCTACTTATTGCAAAGATGACCCGTCGGAAGTTAAAAAATTCTTCATGTATTTCTTCCGGAAAATTAAGTTTATCCAAATTTCAACCCCGGACATCAACGACGCTCTCAAAATTTTCGAGACGGTAAATGACCGTGGTGTAGGTCTCAATCCTATGGACCTACTTAAAAACTTAATCTTCCGACAAGTACCTCGCGAAAAATTCGACAAGCTCAAAGATAAATGGCGCGAGCTTATTTCAATCCTTGAATCAAATAACGAGAAACCACTTCGTTTTCTCCGTTATTTCATAATGTCGAACTTTCCACAGGCAGACCAAGGCACACATGGTACGGGTAAAAACATTATTCGCGAGGATGAGATATATAAATGGATGACCGACCATGCAGCCCTTTGCGACTACGAGAAAAAGCCAATTGAATTTGTCAATCTCCTAATCGACAACGCAAAAGCGTTTGTCTATTTCTCAACAGGTAGAGACGCAAAGGGACAGCCAAACGTCTATGTCAAGAACATTAATCGTTTGGGTGGAACTGTATTCCGTCAGCACATCATTCCTTTGCTTACTGCTCGTAATTTTAGCCAGGATATGTTCGACTATCTCGCTCGAAATATCGAAGCATATTTATATTACTTCCTTATCACAAAGGAACAAGCAAAGGCTCTCGAAAAGAACTTTGCTGAGTGGAATCTTGACCTTTGCACCGTTTCCGACCTTAAAGGTCTTAATGACTTCGTCGCTAAACATATCGCGCCTGAAGTTGCAGAGAAAGAGATTGAGTATCGAGATACGTTCCATCGTCTTTCTCAATCAGACCTGCAAGTGTTCCGTCTGCGCTATGTTCTTGCCAAATTGTCGCAGTATGTAGACCTCGCGCGACAAGGTATCTTTACCGCGCAGATGCTTGACTCATACTTCGACACTGATATTGAACATATCTTACCGTTCACTCCCGAATCAGACGATGCCAAGGCAAAGATCGAAGATTACGACCGCATGAAATCCATGCTCGGTAATCTCACGTTGATTGAGAAACCAATCAATCGTTCTATACAAAACAAAAGTTTTGAAGACAAAGTCCTCGATTATCACAAGTCCAAGTATTATCTCACAAGTTCTCTAAAGGAGGTTGATGTTATCGGAAATAATACAGCTGTCAACCGAATCGGCAAGTTCCTGAAAGAGTTTGCTCATTGGGATAAATCAACCATTGAGGAACGCCAAAACTTACTTTATAATCTTTCACTCGAAATCTGGAAAATTGAATAAGATGAATAACGAACAGTTCATAAAATACAATGGCACCCGCACAAAGGTTTTGTCATGTGATCCAAAAGCATCCGGAGTGGTTGTACTTGATGATTCAGTAACAACTATCTGCGAGTGCGCCTTCCAAGACTGCAAAGATATAACAGAAATCAACATTCCTGACAATATAGCATATATAGAGGAAGACGCCTTTAAGGACTGTGCCGGTATTTCTGCCGTTCACATTCCCTCCCAGCTTTTGTTCCTCGGTGAAAGTGCTTTTGCATATTGCTACAATATCAAAGATGTGAGAGTCGATGCGCCACTGTGTGTTCTTGAAAGTTATACCTTTGCCGGATGTACCTCGCTCGAATGGCTCGACCTTGCAGAGGGTATAAGAGAGTTTGGCGAACAAGTTTTCTATAACTGCTATTCTCTGAAAGAAATTCAGATACCCTCGACGGTCGAGAAAATCGGTAAAGGTGCGTTCAATGGTTGCAAGAAAATCAAAGAGCTTGTTTTCCCTGCATCCCTGAAATATATTGGAGATGCCGCTATGGTAGGCATGACATCACTTCGCGAGATTGTATGTCTCGGTAAAGTGCCGCCAGAGACACCACAGAAGCCAAGCCGCAAAATTTCCACTGGTACCATCACTATTCCTTCATGGCAGGACAAGGTTAAACTCTTCGTCCCCGAAGATGCTGCAGAGTCATACGCCGCACATCCTTTTTGGGGGAACTTCGAGATAGAAACCCTTATAGAAGATATTGACGATTAACCACAAAACTCTATACACATGAAAAAATTTCTTATCGTTTTTGCTATCTGCTTCTTATCCGTATGTGCATACGCTCAAGAGCATCTTTCGTTCAAAGGAATACCCATTACTGGGTCGATGACTTCCTTTTGCCAAAAGCTCAAAGCTAAAGGGTTTGTTCAAATCGGCTCTGAGGGAAATGTTCGCTTATTCAAAGGTGATTTCACAGGAAGGCAAGCTACTGTCGGCGCCGTTGCGGCGGACAATGGACAAGATGTTTTCACAGTTGCTGTTTTCTTTGATGAAACGGACAGCTGGAATACACTCGTAAATACTTACGAACATTACAAAGACCTCTACATCGAGAAGTATGGTAACCCGACACAATGTGTTGAAAACAATCCAAGCAGAACGGATTCCAATACTTCACTTATGTATGAATTGTTCCAAGGAAGAGTTACCTACGCTTGTATTTTTGAAGCTCCCGGTGGTTCTATTCAAATATCTATCGAGAAAGGTAACATCAACGATGGCTTTGTTTTGATAAAGTATCAAGACTCCCAAAATGTTAATGCAAAGAGGCAAAGTGATTTAGACGAAATCTAATGATGGCGTTGCGGCGCCGCCACCGCGCTTTCGTGAATCGAGCCTGAGGTCTCGACCATAAGGCTTCAATCGCTAACGCATTAAGGACGAATACGAAGATTTAAACGCATATAACGGAGATACCGTACATGATATGTTGGTAGACTTCGACTATAACGAGAACACGGGTGAGTTGTCGGACATCTTCGATGACTCCGACCGTCTTAATATCCAGACAATTAAACCATCATATGAATAGTAATGGCAGAAGTCAAGATTAATCTTTTGTTTGCTCCTAACTCTTATTGGCTCGCAAAAGAGTCTTTATTTGGTGGCAAGACTATCGACTTGTTCATCAATAACCAAAAGCAGCCGAATAGATTTTGCTGCAAGGACATTTATCAATATGAGAACTTAATCAAAGAATTGAAGTCATTGGCTTCAATCCTTAACTCTACTCCGATTACTGATGTCATTTCACCTTCAGAAATTGAAATTTCTGAAAGTGAAAAATTCCTCAATTTTTTATATGCTCTAAACGGGGCATTGAGCTTTTCGGGGAACTATCCCAACCTTGTTATTGAGTCTTCTCATGGTTTCCCTGGATATAAAATTCCCGTAAAAATCAATGGAGATATTATTATTTGCTCCCGTGCTAAATTTAATTTCGCCAACTGTCAGTTAAATGTAGAGGGTTATGTAAAGGGCACAAGCGATTATCATCGTGAATTCATGTTTGTACCTCGTGAGTACAAGGAGATTTTTAGAAAGTTGCTTCGCGCTTCATATCTATCACGTATAGACTGGGTTAGTCGATTTATGAACTTTTCTCCGATGATAAGTGACAATACGATTGTAAATGGTATCCGTAATGGATATCTGTGCAAATCATTTTAAGGGCGTTGCGGCACCGCCGCCGCGCTTTCGTAAATCGAGCCTAAGGTCTCGACCCAAAGGCTTCAATCGCATAACGCATTATGAACAAACCAAAGACCGTTGAAGAATGGAACGCGCTTGCCGCTAAACTTAGAGCTAAGCAGCAAGTTCAGAAAAAGACCGCTGTAAAGCCTAAATCGGCCAAGCGGTCAGTTTCTGTTACGCACACAAGGTCGTTACCGCTCCATATCGTTCAACGGCCTAAAAAGGGCAAGTTCAAAATCAAGTCATATTTTATGACTTTACTTTGGAAGAAACGCGGCACCCGCGTTTACGAAGATTTTACTTGCCAATGTTGCGGTAAAATCCTCTCCGAGGGTTGGCGTTACGTTGCAGAAGATAGTCGTGTCTATCTCTGCAACAAATGTAAAGCCGACATTAAGCCTCAATTTACTCGAATACTCTACACCCCAATGAAATAACAATGGACGAGAAGGACTATTTATATTATTTTTGGCAAAATAACAACGAAGAATGGTTGAAAGAATTTGCCTATCTTGCCAAGGATAAGAAACTTAAAGGTCTTACCGTTGGCGGTTTGACCGATAACAAAAAACTTATCAATCTTGCCGACTTTAATCTTGAGGAACTTATGTGTGCTCAGGACATTATCAAATGTAAATTTGGTTCTCCTTCAGGAAGATACCACAAATTTAATGAAGATTATTCTTCGTATAATTTGAAGCACCTGGTCGAAGAATTGCTTAACAAGATTACTCATGGCCGTATCAATAATATATCTAACGGCACTCTAATCTTGGCTATGCACCATTGCGGATTCACGTTTCAAAGAATACCAGGTACTCCAAACTGTTATTTCAACGTGCCTAAGAAATGCTATAAACGTATGGAGGACGCTTTGAAAGGTGTTTAATAAGGGCGTTGCGGCACAGCCGCCGCGCTTTCGTGAATCAAGCCCAAGGTCTTGACCGTTCGGCTTCAATCGCATAACGCATTATGGACGAATACGAAGATTTAGACGCATACAACGGAGATACCGAACATGATATGTGGGTAGACTTCGACTATAACGAGAACACTGGCGAGTTGTCGGACGTCTTCGATGAAACCGACATCGACCAATTCATCAATAACCTTAACGACTGGGACTAAATGGGATTCTGGAATTATCTCGGACTGGCTTGTTTGCTCAACCAACTTTTCGGGAAGAAGAAGTATATTGATACTCCTGACACTACACGCATCTATAATCCAAGGCGTGAGGCTGAACTTGATGAGCGATACAACACTTTGTCAGACCGAATAGATGCACTCGACAGGAAACTCGATAACATTGACCCTTCTTCTGAATTGTACGATGACTTGTACGATGATATTGAATTGCTTCGAGATGAACTTGACGATATAGAGGAAGAACGAGACGATTTCGACGATTACTAAAGTGGAGTTGCGGCACCGCCGCCGCGCTTTCGTAAATCGAGCCTGAGGTCTCGACCGTAAGGTTTCAATCGCTAACTCAAATATTGTTGTAATTCAATAGATTACAAAATATTTTTAAGTTTGTTTGGAATTTGGTACAGAAAACCCCGTTTCGTGGAGAATGTATGTTGTAACTTTGCAACATGACCAAAAAAGGAATGCATATGAACGCACCAAAAGAATTTATAGACCTTGTGTATTCTGCCGAAAATCAGCAAAATTATATAGGCATGGGTAATCCTAATGCTCGTATCCTTATAATCGGTCGTGAACCGGCTCACGACCTTAATACGGAAATAGGTCGCGATGCCTTTCATCAAGACCAGGAACTAAATCGCTCAAACTGGAGGAACTTGTTTGAGAACAAACAAGTTAAAGGTCGTTGCAACCCTCGACGTCCTTTCCCGAATCAGAAATGCTTACGCGCTGACGGAAACAACGATGGCTCCGCTACAACATGGGTATGGTACCAAAAATTAGTCGACCTGATTTTGGGTAGAGTATATGACCGTCCGTATTCTCTACGTCCCCTTGACTTTCACGACTTTTGCTTTCACACCGATATTAGTTCTGCTGCTGCAAAAAACTTATCAACTACCAACAAAGAAGCTAAAACGGCATCAGTTGAAGAAAGAAGTCGCGAATTGTTCTCACATCCATTCTTCAAGCAATTCCCGATTATCATTTTGGGGATAGGTACCGATGTCGGCCAATATGTTCCTCTCGAATGGTGCGATAAAGTTCTCGGCTTCCCAACCAGCGAGGTTGAGAAAGCCTACAATGCTGACAACAAAGAGCCGATGCTTTGGGTTAATCGGGATACCAACGGACACCGCATCCTTTTGCATACTCAGTGCCTCTCTCAGCCCTCTTGGGAATATATAACAAAAATACGCGACATAATTTGGGCAGACGGAAAATCCGATCTCTGCTGGCCCAAAGCATACTAAAAAGATTTCTATGGAATCCGAAAAGAAGACAACTAAAATAGTTCTTTCACGCTCTATCTATAATCCAGATTTGTTTATGGCTGATTTCGGATGGAAAGTTATTCCTGCGGGAACCGAACTACAATTTGACGGAGATGGAGTAGCCATCTACAAGGATGTGAAAGTCTTTCTATATCGTATTCATAAAGAATGTATTGTAAGTCCTTCACATGACTTTCTCAATAATTATTTTCCAGATTACTATGTACATAAAGATGATGAAATAATTGCGTTTGATGGTGAATATACTGATAGACTATTTACAGATAAATTTGGTGAAGTCCCTATTCTTAGATGTGCCTTTGGCATAGAGAAATCAATATCTTTGGCCTCAGATATTGATAATTCTGTGAATTGGCATGAAATCATACATCAAAAGAATTTAGATATACACGATAAAGATATTTTTTCTGCCATTATTGAATATAATCCACTTATCCATCCTACTCCTGATATTATATCTGACAAGCAAACGGAGTACAAAAATAAAGTAAGTTTCATCATCGCCAACAAAGACGAATTGACTTTACGTTTATTGTCATATAGCATGGCACTACATCCATATGAAATATGTTATGAAGATACCAGCAGAGGTTCTTTAGTATATAATCATAAGGACGTTGAACTTCCTGTAAATCCAATTCGATTCGGCAGGGGAAAAGAATGGGTGGAGGAACAAATAGAAAAATTGCCTGATGTAGGTAGGGATGGGGTTCCTCCTGAAATTATTTACCCAAATGACGATAGTACTTTATGTGTTTATTGTGAGATTTGGGGAGGTAAGTTACTTATATCACCAATAGGTAAAGAATATGGTTTAGAATTGTTCTGCTGCGACATCTTCAAGGATAAGTATATATTCTATCGTAGCTGTAACACTCTTGAAGCAAAAAATTGTTGTTTTGATATAAAACCGACTCCTGTACGGTACTTTTTTAATATTGGAGATTCTGACAGACAGGATGGAATTTTCATATAAATTTACACGGCGTAAGTTCTCAACGGACTTCGGCACCACTTAATAGTGGATCCGGAGTCCGTTTTTATTTGGCATTGCACTTCTGCAGGTCGTTTTCGCGCGGTCAAGGACTTTTCCATTGTTCATCCTCTCGCCCCGGTGGGTCGGGCTACCCAAGAGTTGAAGCAGAAGTGTTCCGGTTGCATGGTGACTGCGGCCACATTGTTTATGCTCCCTTCGGGCAGTTGGCTTCGATGATTTCAAGGTGCTCTCTCCATCGAGGCGATAACCTCACGGGAAAGATTGTATGAGAACGCCGTCGGAGTACCGCTCCACGGCAACGGTATAGCCCTGCGGGTTACGAGTGCCATAATTTTGAGCAAGCGCGTTTTGCAAGGAACTTTACTGATGCTGAAAGCACGGAGGCACGATATGATATTTCACTACCGCGAAGGTAGGGCTGTCCGCGCATCTGCGCCTGGAGGCTTGACCCTCCGGGCTTGCAATCAACATTTCATAAATTCTTCACCCTCCAGGACCCAAGTCATCGGCTCTGCCGCTTTGCCTTGGCAAAGAATTTACCGCCGTGGGCTTGAAATAACATTTGCAATCACGCTTTCACAGCTCTCCCTGATTTTGCGGTGTAAAAAATCAAACGCGCTCCGGCGCACAGTAAAAACCCGCTTAAACTTCAAAATCATGACCCACGTAATGAACTATACCGCAGCCGCTTCTCTCAACTCCAACAACAACCTCATGGAGTATATGATCGAGGTTATCACCTTCGACGGCGAGAGCGAAATCGTCTATGTCGAAGCCAACAGCGCCGAGGAAGCTCAGGCTAAGGCCGCAGCCGAAGTCCCCGATGCAGACTACACGATGGTTCAAGGTTCTTGGGTAGCATAACCAGACCTCCCCGAAGCAAGAGGGGCTTCCGCTTGGAAGCCTTTTTTGCGCTTCTACCGCCCATTGCATTGCCTCGTTGGTTTATCGGCACACCGGCACCGCCTCTATACCGAGGGCGCGGTCTGGCCCTGCGCTCATCGACTTGTCGCTTTGCTTGCAAAGAATCGTTGTGCTCCGGGCAGGTTCCTGTCGGACATCCGAGCAGTCCGCGTCAGCTCCACCGGCGACAGTTCTCCGCAAGATGATTAGGGCATTTCAAGACATTGCCTCGGGAGGGTCTGTATTGTCTTTCGTCAGCAGATGCGGAGTGGTTTTGTCGGCAAACTCCACTCAGTCCTCGCTGTCGCACCAACGATTAAGGAGTCGGCACATCGCGTCAGTTGTCGGCAAGTTCCAATGACTGTTTTGTGTCAAACGGTGTTCATCGTCGTTCATTCAGTCTGACTTCCGGAAGCGACGGCCACCGCCATCGCTCCCTCGACCTACGACGTTCTGATGTTTCGGGGTCGCTCCGCACCGTGCTTCGAGCGCATGTAATCGGCGCACCCGCTCTTGGGTTGACTGTCGCCCTGCTGCGCGGTCATCCGCTCTATCGCTGTCCTTGCCACACCCTTGAAAGATGTACCGCCTCACTTGCTGCCCCGATGAGTGTGGAGTGCTTGTCGGGTCTCTCCGACGGGGCGGTTTGGCAGATGTTCCCTGCGGGTAGTTTCCTTTGCCTTGAAGTCTTGGGGGAGTGAGCCGCGGCTTATTTTTCCTGTCGCAAAGGTAGGACTGACCGTTCATCGCAAAACGAGCCTCCGGATTCGCTAACGCGCATTCTCGGCTGCACTCGGCATAGTCAAGCGAGCTTGCCTCTGCTCTCATTTGCACGAGAATTGTCTGCATAAATTTTTATCAATCTCCACCTTACAGGTAGTATTGACGGCTATGCCTTAAAATTTTACTTGAAATTTTTGCTTTTCCATCACTTCCTCAGTTCTCCCAATTATTGCAACGTAAAAATTAAGAGCCTCGGCTCACTTCTCAAACCCCAAACACTTCAAAATCATGGCAAAGAAAACTAAAAAATCCGCAGAAAAGAAAGCCGCTCAAACCGCAGCTCCCGTCGTAGATACTACTCCGACTAACCGCGAAGCGCTTCCCCAAGGAAGAATCACCCCCAAGCTCATCGTGGCTCAACACAAGTTCAACCGCTGGTACGTCTACTTCAAGGGCGTGGCTCCCAAGGACAACGTCGGCTGCGGTTGCAAGACAGCCAAGAGCGCGATGCGCTACATGCACCTGCTCAAAGCACGATACGGAGCGACTATCTCCCAAAACATCTACGAACGCCTCCAGTTCGAGGCAGCGAGGGAGGCGTAAGCCTCTCTCGCTTTCTCCCGAAAGTCAAACCTCAAAATCTCACGACGATGAAAGAATATATTTGCTACACAAAACAAGGTCATTGGACCTTTTACGCGGACAACGACATTGACGCGATGCGCCTGGCCCTTTTCTACTGTTGGCGCGACGGTGAGGACTTCGATAGAGTGGAGTTAGGCAAATACTCCAATTCCTATACTCTCCGCATCTGTCAGATTGACGATAGAAACTCAATACAAACCCTTTAATACCCGAAGCTATGAAACAGTATGAAATGCCTTACTCGTTCATCTTCACCGATGAAGAACTCTGCGACCTGTGGAGCCACTACCGCCAAATCTCGCAGATTATCCGATGCGTCGAAGAACGCCACAGCCTCGTTATCACCGATAACGAGGTTCACGCCGGGGCGCACTTCCGCGCCCGCGCCCTTCTCGCCGAGGCTCAACGCCGCGAAACGCTCCGCGACAATGCTCTCATGCCTCGCGATATGCCGCCATTCAAGATTATAAAGATATTGGGTGAATAGCCCAATATATTTGCGCTCGCATCGAGGCTGACCCCTCCGGGGCTGGCCTCTCTTTCTGTCTTTTGGCGGCTTTATACATCATACTACTTTCGCAGTATGATACGCTTCGGCTTTTATACTCCGGCAGTCGTTCTGTCAAGCGACCTGCCCGACATTACAATATTCACCGACCACGAGTTTGTCGATTTCCGACTGCTCGCGGGCGGATATGCGCTTTTGGAGGGGCGATATTACGCCCTCGACGGCAGCACCGTTGTTTCGGATATATCCTCAATCATCGAACACTTTCTTGCAGGCAATACCGACAACAACCTGTTCGACTTCAAACTCGAAGCAAAAGCCGGAGGCGATGCCGCCACCGCCAATCTCAATGTATTGTACTGCGACAAGTCGACAGGGCTTTTCGACCCCGAATACTGGCTCAAAGAGAATTTCCTTACCTTGTCGCCGTTTCGTCGGCTCGCGCCCGACAGCTACATCAACGTTTCGTGGTACACCACCGAGCGCGAGGGTATATCTTTCCGCGTCTATGCCACCTTCATCAACGACAAGGGGCAGCGCGACACATACCAGTATGTCAAATCCGGCAACGGTCAGATAGCACACATCAACGGCATTATCTCGGAACTGATATATCTTTCCGACATTCGGCAGAAGATTATCTCCGTTAAAAAGATTGAATCGCTCACTATCCAATCCGTCACCGTGCGCTGCGGCGAAAGGTCTGCGACCTTCTTCATCGACCCGGCTCTGGCCGACATAGTGCCGTTCTTCTATCTGAATTGCTTCGGTGTGGCCGAGCAGCTTTCGCTTCAACGAACCACCACCGAAAAGGTGAAGTCCGACCGCTCCATCGCCACACTCGGCAAGACCTCGTGCTTCTACGATGTTACGACTTCAAAGGAATATGAAGTCGAGAGCGCGGCTCTGACCTCCGACGAGTGCTTGCAGGTCGAGCAAATGCTGACCTCTCCATCGGTGCGTATTCCATACGGGTCCAATGTCGCCCTCTATGATACCGACTTCGACGCTCTCATTCCTATTCTTATAACCGATTTTACCTCGGAGCTTTCCGACACCGACGAAAAGCTCAACTCGGTTAAGTTCACTTGGCGATTTGCCGAGAACCGCCCAAAGGTCGCCGTTCCCGAATCGCCCGGAATATTCAACGACAAATTCAATCCAACATTTACCTGATGGCTCGCTCGATACACATATCTACCGCCCGCACCATGCTCAACTCCGGCGCCCCTGTCGATATTTCTTCGGCAGAGCCGAAGCGTTTTGCTAAAAGCAAAACGATAACCGTGTGGTTATCGGCCTTTGGCCGCTTTCGTAGCGCAGCGGAGAAAGAACTCCGACGGCTCTAACACTATTCAATATGTCAAGATCTATTCATATTTCCACCGCTCGCCACATATTGAATAGTGGCAACCCCATTGACTTACACGTGTGGAAGTCTGATGGGAGCATCCTCGAACTCCGAAATTGTATCTCCCTGCGATACAATTTTTACGGAGGCTGGCGCAACGTCAAGCTGCTTTCCTCCGGCGAGTGCCGCAAGATCCGCGACTGCTGCATCTTCCGCGTCAACGACTGCGAGGTATTCCTTTGATACCTCGCAGAAAATTAGTAACTTTGCGGTATGAAAAAAATAATAATTCTTCTTTTGCTTCTTATAGGAGCATTTTCTTCATACGCTCAAATCCAACGTCAAATTTTGGGTTATACTCTTGGTGTATCAACTCGCTCGGTCGTTGTAAAAGGTCTCGAAAACAAAGGCTTTGACTTAGAAATCATCTCTGATGCGGCCAATAAAGGTCCTGTTTTTTACCTTGTAAAAGGTGGCGTTTCATTTGGTGGCTATATTTGGGGCGATGTACGAATTGGTTTTGTTAATGGTAAATTTGCTTCAATTATGTGTACCACATACTTAACTGAAGCTCAATCATTGAAACTTAAAAATGTACTTCAATCAAAATATAACAGGTACAAGACCGCTAATAGTAACCCATCATCGGGAGTATATGATTATAATGACAAAAGAACATCGGCATTTTTATATATTCCCTCATCTGGAAATACAGTTCTTTCTTACGGAGACGAACGACTAATGAACGCTGAAACAAATTCATCTTCTATTAGTGACCTATAAATATCACGTCTTTTCGCACACCTTACAAAGTCCATAACTTTGAGCCAACAAACTCAAAGTTATGGACTTTCTTAATTACAACTCCGTTGAGACGCTGCCGGGCTATGAAGCCCGCGCCGCGTTTACCGTCAACTCGGCCTCCGTGTTCAAGGAGGACGTAGATATTGTGCCGACTATCGTAGATGATACGCTCTCATACGTTCCGTGGGGCGGCGACAATCAGATGCCGTTCGACTTGCTTGCGCTCGTCGAGAAAGACGAAACACTGGCAACCTGCCAATGTTTCAACGCCGAAGTCTGCTACGGATCTGGGCTGCAATATTGCACCACCGAAGCCTCCGCAAAGGTCAAGAATGATGTCGAGGACTTCCTTCTTGACAACGACCTCGCCGCTTACTTTCTCGGCATCTGTCAGGACTTCAAGCATTTCGGCTTCGCCGTGTCAGTGCTTATTCTCAACGAGGACGGCACACGCATCGTGCGCCTGTTAAGAAAGGAAGCCTGTTATTGTCGCTTCACGCCCGCTGACGCTCACGGTCGTATTTCCAAAATCCTTTACGCCAACTGGCGAAAGCCTGTCTCGTCGCGGAGCGACATCGAGGAAATCGACCTGCTCGACCCGGCTTCTCCTTGGCGCGATCTGCAAGACAGACTCGCCAAGAAGTCGAAGACCCGCAAGTTCGCTATCGTCAGCCGTATTCCGACAGTCGATAGCACTTACTATCCCATTCCTTATTATGGCGCTCTGTTCCGCGGCAAGTGGTACAACATCAAGCAGCTCATTGGCATAGCCAAAGAAGCCAAGCTGAAAAATTCAGCCCCGATTAAGTACCACATCGAGGTCGGCGCAAAATACTGGGAGAGTATTTTTCGTGCCGAGGGCATCACCGACCGCCGAAAGCAACAGGCGCGTATCGTCGCCGAGAAACAGCAGATCCTCGACTTCCTCACCGGTGCCGAGAACAGCGGCAAAGCCTGGTTCTCTACTTTCTACGTCACACCCGACGGCAAAGAGCAGCACGACGTTGTCATCAACAAGATTGATGACAGTAAGGAGGGCGGCGACTGGGAGACCGACATTCAGGAAGCAATCAATATGATATGCTTTACTATGCGAGTGCATAGTAATCTTGTCGGCTCCGTGCCGGGCAAGGCGCAGTCTAACAACAGCGGCTCGGACAAGCGCGAGCTTTACACCATAGCCCAAGCCCTCCAAAAGCCGTATCACGACCTGCTCTTTACCGTGCATCGCATCATCATACGCTTCAACGCATGGCAGGGCGTACACCCCGAAATTCCTTTTATTCAACTCACCACGCTTGACGAACATACCGATGCCAAGCAGGTAAAACTCCCCAACGCTAACGACAATGAAGCTGATAACAACTGACGAGCAGTTGCGCTCTCATCTTCCCAACATCATCGCCTCGGTCAAGGGCGAGGTGCCCTTTATCGAAAGGCTCGCGCTCTTTCTCGACCTCGCCGAAGACTGGGTCAAAACTACTTTCACGAGTGAAAGCACGTTTAACACCATCTGCGGCTATACCGACAGCAACAATATCAAGATATTGTGCTCGCGGCTCGTTGTTGCCGACGCTCTGCGCCGGGCAATTCCCTCGCTCGACATTGTGCTTACGCCCAATGGTTTCGGTGTTGTCAACACCTCAAACCTCGCTCCGGCATCGAAGCCTCGTGTCGATAGACTCGTCGGCTCCATGCTCGCCCATCGCGACGATTGCATCGCCGCGCTCTTGCCCGAAATTGTCGGTGCAAGCAAGTGGCTCGCTTCCGACCGGGCTACATTCTTCGGGGCAACACTTTTCCCTGACCTCGGCATCTGCGATGCTGTCGGGGGAGCTACCGGCTCCCGTTGGGAAAAGTATCTTGAACTCCGCTCACAGGTCATAGACCTTGAAGCGTCGTTGGCCGAAGAATGATTTTCGCCGGAACTGATGTCAGCGCTCCGCAGAGAAAACCTTCAGCTCGCTGCCCGAAAGGGCGGCAATCTGCGCGGCGATCTGACACAGAAGCGGAGTGAGATTGTCAAGCAGGTAAAAG
>CAMWJS010000027.1 GCA_947174635.1 uncultured Muribaculaceae bacterium | reverse complement strand
CCGTGCGTCCCTACATCGCAAACCGAAATTTTGGAGTTCTGCAACACCCTCGATTTACATCACTTTATTTACGATAATTACCACCCTCCTACACCTTACCCCAAAAAACAATAAAAGGCCGCGCAAGCGCGGCCTTTTACATCGCGGATACCCGCGAAAAGTCATAGCTTAAAGATACTTCTCTATCAATTGATCGAAATCGGCTGCCTCCATGAAGCCAACATTAGTGTCGAGCACATTGCCATCCTTGTCGAGCAGCACAACCATAGGAATCGACTGCACGCCATACTGTTCAGCCATAGCGCCATTCTCATCCACGTCGACCGACTGGAAATCCACACCCTGATACTTCTCGGCCGCAGCCTCGAAAATCGGAGCGAACTGCTTGCACGGACCGCACCACGTGGCATTGAAATCAATGATAGTGGCCACCGTAGCCTTCTCAGCCTTAGCCTCAGGCGTAGCCTTCTCCTCGGCCTTCTTTCCGTCGCAGCTTGCAAGCGACACACCGGCCACCGCCACGGCTGCGATAAGCAATGATTTGATAATCTTCATAGCTGACACCGATTAGAGAGCACCTGCGAGAGCGGCGTTAGTCTTGTGTACAGCCTCTGCGCTCTTGTGGAACAGTTCCTTTTCAGCGTCGTTGAGGTCGAATTCAACGATTTTCTCGATACCGTTCTTGCCGATGATACAGGGAACACCGATGCAGAGATCGCTTTCGCCGTATTCGCCGTCGAGAAGTGCCGAGCAAGAGATAAGTTTCTTCTGGTCGTGGAGCACAGCGCCTACCACCTGAGCCGAAGCCGCACCGGGAGCATACCATGCCGAAGTGCCAAGAAGTTTGGTGAGGGTAGCACCGCCCACCATAGTGTCGGCCGCAACCTTGCCGAGTTCCTCTTCCGAGAGATAGTTCGAAGCGGGAACACCGCGGTAAGCGGCATAGCGGGTCAAAGGAATCATAGTGGTGTCACCGTGACCGCCGATAACGATACCTTCAACTTCAACAGCGTTTGCACCGAGAGCGTTGCTCAGGAAATATTTGAAACGGGCAGAGTCGAGCGCGCCACCCATACCGATGATACGGTTTTTGGGCAGACCTGAAGTCTTGTGGATAAGATAGGTCATGGTATCCATCGGGTTTGAAACGCAGAGGATAACGGCATTGGGAGAATACTTCAGCACATTCTCGGTCACCGATTTCACGATACCTGCATTTACACCGATAAGCTCCTCGCGGGTCATACCCGGCTTACGGGGAATACCAGAAGTGATGACTACAACGTCGCTGTCGGCAGTTTTCTCATAATCGTTGGTCACACCGGTGAGACGGCTCTGCAGACCGAGGATATTTGCAGTCTGCATGATATCCATAGCCTTGCCTTCCGAAACACCTTCCTTGATGTCGAGAAGAACCACTTCGTCGGCGATCTGGCAAGTCACCAACACATTCGCACACGTTGCGCCTACATTACCGGCGCCTACAACTGTTACCTTTGACATAATTCAGTATATTTAGTAAATTTATATTTGCATGGAGGTCGGCACGGCAACACCGCGCCCGCCTGTGTTTTTTACCTTTGCAAATTTACAGAAATATTTCCTTAAAAAAAATCTTTAACATAATTTATTAAACCACCCCACCCCCAACTCAGACAAGTCCGACCGGTCCGACCGGTCCGACCAGTCCGACAAAAAGTCCTTAAAGTCCTTAACGACCTTAAAGACCCTTCCCTCCTACTGCTCAAACCTGAAATAATACACCTCCCCCACCGAGCCATCCTCGGCGCTGACCCGCAACCACAGCGGCATCTTCCCCGAAAGCCGCCTCAGATTCCCCACCGGCACACGCAGCTCCTGTACAGCATTCTCCGCGACAGCGCACTCCGCACCTGAAAGCCTGACTGCACAGAGCGCCACCGGCTCGCCGTATATATCCCCTGCAAGCACCTCAATCACCCCCTTCACGCAAGTAGGCTTCATCGACATCACAAACTCCGCCGGTCTATCCCGGTCCATCATGTCGAAATTGAAATACTTGTACCCAATGACCGACCCGTCGGTAAGATTCACTACCGGATTGACCGTCAGGTTCACCTCCTCCGGAGCCGACGCAGGGTCACCGTCATAACGCCCCGGCTGCACATACGCCCCGTAGAACCTCTTGTGCGGCCACCCCGTCTCTTCCGAAGGACGGCTACCCGTATAGTGGCATGCAATCCCCGCCGGATACGTCCGCAGCGGATTCAGGCCGTTTGTCTCGAACCCCTCCGACGTATACTCCGCCTCGCTGATATGCACCGCGCCACCCGGGCCTTTCTCAACCGTCACCTCTACCGGAGCCACCATCGCCTGCCGCGAAAACTCATCGAGACCGCACTGACGGTGATAGAAAATATACCACTGCCCCCCAAGCTCACACAATCCGCCGTGCGTATTCCCGTTCGGATGCGCCGTATGCATTGTACTTCCGTCGGAGAGCACCCTGCGCCCGCGCCCGTCAATTATCGTGCCGCCGTAGGTCCACGGACCGAGAGGACCGTCCGAATAGCAGTACGCCAGCGTATAGTTGCTCGAACCGAGCCCGAAATCGCCCTCGGCCGTCGAACGGCTGTACACCAGCACATACTTGTCATCAATCTTCCTTATCGACGAAGCCTCGAAAAAACGCTCCCTGTCGGGCTGCGAGAACCCCGGCACAGCCCGCACCTTCACCTCCGTGCCCGGCTTCACAGTGCACATCGTCGCCGGATCAAGCTCCGCCATGAAACTCTCCTCAAACCCCCAGTAACCGTAGACGCGCCCGTCATCGTCGACAAGCACCGCCGGGTCGAAACGCAGCACACCGTCGGTCCGTTTAGCGTCATCCTTGCTCCAGTTGCACACCTCAAACGGCCCGTCGGGGCGCGCGCTGCGTGCTATCATCCCCTGCCGACCCTCGTGCTGGTCGTTGGGATACAGGTAGTATGTCGGCACACCCGCCTCATCCCTCACGACAGCCACATCCGGAGCGTAAAGAATATCACCACTGCCGTCATCGTTGAGACAGTTGCCGTCGCGGTCCGTAACAGCCGAGAATATAACACCGTCGTAACGCCAGCAATCGAGACTGTCCACAGGCGCCGACCACACCACAAACTCACGCCCGCAGAAATCCGTCACACGGCTGTCATGCGACCCGTAAACATACACCCTCTCCCTCCCCGGACAATCCGGATCCTCAAACACATGCGGCTCCCCATCCGGGATATACTCCCACAAAGGCAGATAGGGATTTGCGGCATCAAGGCCAAGCACACCGGCCATAGCAGTCAGACCGGCTATCAATCGCGTTTTCATGGTCAATAAAATTATAACATCAGCCGGTGACCGGCTCGCATTTACACTGTAAACGCAAAATAAATAAAAAACCGTCAGAAAGCGCGCAACAACCGTATCAAATAATAACACAATCCGCCACCAAAAAAGCAGTGCATGGCAATATAATAATTTCCGGCGGTGTATTGAGGGTGTTGGAGCACACCATATTGTAGGGACGCACGGCTCGTGCGTCCGCGCGTAATGCCTGATAATCAGAGCATTGGCGGACGCACGAGCCGTACGTCCCTACATTTTAGCGGGATTTTAGCGAGTTGTGCGACATCATCTCGGCAATATCAAACCGAGACTGTGATATGCACTGCAATTTCGGCTTGAACAGGGGTCAATCACAATCACTACAAACAGAGAGCGCGGGCCGTGAAGCCCGCGCTCTGCGATATTTGATTGCCGCAGGGCGGCAACAGGGTTTTACTTTACAGTAAGAGTGTAGGGATATTGTGACAGGTCGAGAACGACATGTTTCATACCTGCACCGGGGGTGGGCATGTTGGGAGCGTTGTCCCAGCCGAGGTTGTTCATGTCACCGCCGAGGCTGATATCCCAGGCATCGTTGGCACGGATCTTGAATTCACCGGTAGCCTTGAATTCGATGTCACCTTCCCATACGAGGCCGTCGGCCGACGGAGTAAGAGCGGTTGAGCCATCCCATCCGTTGGGAGTACAGTCACCGATAAGACCAAGTGTCGAGATATAATAAGACTCGAACGACAGACCCGGCAGGTTCACATGGTTCCAGTAGAGACCGGTTTCATCAGGCAATACATTGTTGTTACCGCCATTGACCAGCTTACCTACCACATTGTGGTTAGCGTCAACTTCGGGAGTACCGTCAACACCAAGGTTGAAAGTTGCTGCCCAGTCTTTGTCAGAAGTGAACTTGTAGCCACCTACCGACAGACGTGCGAACGCATAGTAGTTGGTATAGTCGCTTGTCTGCATCTCGGCTACGAGGGGAGAGTTCCAGTCCCAGCCTGCTGCATCACCCATGATATAGAGATGGGGGATAGCGAGAGTGAAGCTGTAAGTACCCTCGATCATGTTGATAGTCAACATGTAGGTACCTGCCTCGTAGAGACAGCCGGCGCCGGTGTCCTTGTACCCGTCACCTTCCATCTTAGAAGGATTGAGTACGCCTTCCATATCCTCGCTGCCGTTCTCTTCAGGACCAAATGCGCTGTAGTTGCCGTCAACCCAGTCGCCGGTGTCGAAAGTCGACTGCGGAATGATCTTCCACCACCAGCCTGCGTCAGCCTGAGCCTGAGTGATCTCAACTACGGTAGTGAAGATCGGGTCATCGTAACCGCTCAGGTCAGAGTGAGTGAACTTGATAGCGTTGGGCACACTCCATCCGTTGATGGTGCCGAGCAGATAATAGTTATCCTCGATAACGAGATCAGAGGGATAAGGAGTCACATTAAATTTGAATGCTCCCAGATAGCTGTCCTCGTTGCCGATACGGTAGTTGTCGGCATAGACTGCGAAGCGGAGATAAATATCCTTTGCCGCCGGAGATTTGCTTATGCCTGACACGTAAGCATTCTCGAAATCGTCGGGAGTAATATAAACCGTATTATCAAGCACTGAACAAATCACCTCACGCGAAGATGCGAACGACTCGTCCTTGCTAATGTAAGTGACTACTTTGAGCTCCTTGCCTGCGGGGAAGTCTGTCACGAGCAGGTTAGCCACAGATATGTTGCGGCCGGCGTCAGCATAGTCCTTAAGGACGAAGCTGGTTTCAGAGGGCAACTCTGCAGTCACACCTTCGACCGAATAAACCGGACCTTGCGGGTTTGACTGAATAGGCGCATTGAAATCGGGGTCATCTTCGCAAGAAGTGGCTGCGAATGCGAGTGCGCCAAGCAAAAATATGCTTAATTTTTTCATATTTTATTATCTGATTTTATTAAAGTCATTTAAACTTTTTCTTTCGGAATCCGCGCCCTCCCCGAAGGGAGAGCCGGTTTTCCTTAAATTAGCGGTGCTGCTTAGAGAGCAACGAGAGTAATCTTATAAACGCCTCCCTTGAGCTGAAGCTTGATATCGCCTGAGAAGCTTACAGGGCACTCGATGTTGCCGCCATCCTTCACGAGCTCGTAAGGAACATCTATTTCAAGAGCCCCACCGTTCGAGCCAAGATTTACCGAGCTCCATCCTGCGTCAGCGATTTTGAATGTTTCGCTTGCGTTGATGGTAATGCCCTTGACAATCCAGGTATTCTTGAAGTCAGTGGTAAGGAACTCATTGCTTGTATCCCATCCATTCATATCGCCGCGGATAAACATGCCCGAAGGCTGGTCGGGGGTGTCGGGCTCGTCGCATTCAAAGAGGATAGTATACTTGCCTGCCTTGAAGGTAAGAGTGACGCTACCTGCGAAGTTAACGGGCATTTTGAGGTTACCGGGGTTGGAATCAAGCAGAAGCTCATAAGGTTCGTTCATCTTGAACTCAGCGCCTGAGTCACCAAGGTTGATTGAAGCCCAGTTAGCATCAGCTGCCTTGAACTCTGTTCCTTCGGGTATTACGCAATATTCGATTCGTGAAACATTTGCAACATCGGTGGTGAGGAATTCCCACTCAGCGGGTGCACCCCATTCGTTCATGCCGCCGCGGAGGAAGATACCGGTAGGCTGGCCGGGAACGATGATTGCAAGATACGTACAGTTCGCACGGGTCAGTTTCACTACGTTCGACTGATAGGTGGTATTGGGATAGAGATCCGCACCGCCCGCAACTTCAATGTTGGCAACAAGGCGAGCATACAGATCATGATATCCGGTGGGGATTTCCTTGTCGTTCTTAATGCCGAGAAGGTCACACATGGCAGTTGCGAGCTCGCCATAAGTGGGATTAACCTCCGAGCAGTCATAGAATGCAGTATTCAGTGTAGCCGATACGGGGGCGTCGGGAACGACAGGAGTAGTGAAGTCCTTGTCAAACGACACCTCTACATTGTATCGCACTGTGGCTGCGTAGCCATACGAAGGCTGAGAGCAAGTCATGTGTATTGTGTTGGCCTGGTTTTCAGCGGTGAACTCCACCGACATATTGCTCATCTCGGGGGTGTTGAGGAAGTTTTCCACAATCACTCCGTCGTTGGGCTCAAGCACGGGGTGGTCATCTTTTGACTCATCGCAGCTTGTGAAGGCCATTGTCGACGCCAAAGCGGCGAACAGGAATGTTATTTTTTTCATTTGAGATAATTTCAACATTGTTATTAAAAACTTTTGTTAAAAGTCCGGCATCAGATTAATAGCCTTCGTTCTGGCCTACAGTGCTTACGTACTGGTAGGGGATTGCAAATACATTGCGGAACGACTCAATCGACTTGCCTTCGTAGATGCCACCCTTCCATGACCAGTTGTATACGTTTCCGGTGTATTTGCCGAAACGGATAAGGTCGCTGCGGCGATGGCCTTCCCAGTAGAGCTCACGCTGACGCTCGTTGAGAATCTGATCGGCAGTGTTCGGAATAAGGTCGAAAAGACCTGCGCGGGCACGTACTTTGTTGAAGTAAGTGTAACCGGGGTCTGCATCGCTGACTCCGCGGAACTGGCATTCTGCAAGCATCAGATATGCATCGGCCAGACGGAACAAAGGATAGTCTGCTTCGCAAACCTGGTTGGTAAGAGCTACGTTTGCAGTATTCTCGTAGTCTTCCTCGCGGGTGTAAGTATATTTCACACACATGTAACCGTCAGAGTTCTCGTCATAGTTGTCGAGGTCCTCAACGCCTTCGTTGTATGTACCCTCATAGAAGAGATAACGTTTGTCGTTACCGCGGCTCGAGCCATCCTTGTCAAACACCTGGGGAAGTTCGGGACGTACCTTGACACCTTCCCACGGAGTCTGGCCGAGAGCGCCGAGACGATTGAGCACATCGTCGCCTGCCGAGCTGAAGTAAGCACCTGCGGTAAGATAGGTTGTACCGCCCCATGTGGTCATGCGGTTTGCATCCTGAGGTATGGCCCAGATGATTTCTCCGCCTTTATTGACATACTTGTCGTTCGAAGCGCAGAAGAGATATTTGTACTCGGGAGCGAGTGTGTTGACAGTCTTGACGATTTCCTTACACTGCTCTGCACATTTGTCATACATCGGAGTGCCGGTGTAGACTTCGGCATTGAGGTACAGCTTGGCAAGAAGCATGCGGGCAGCCTCCTTCGACAGGCGAAGGTATTCCTGATTTGCGCTGGGCACGAGATTGCCGTTGTTGATTACATCCTCAAGGTCGGCGGTAACTGCAGCAAAGAGCTCGGGGCGCTCAAGCACAGGTGCGTTCTCACCTACAGCCTGAGTAGTAACCCAGGGACCCTTGCCGAAGAGGTCGATCATATAGTAGTAGGCGTATGCACGGAGCACACGTGCCTCCGATTTCATCTGGGCGATGACTTCGTCGCTGACGCCGCATGCCTTCGCGCCGTCAATCTTCGAAAGGAACTCAGAGCAAAGTTTTGCCGAAGTTGCCTCGCGCTGGTATGCCATGAACATCCAGGTGTTGTCGGTCAACCAGGTGTTGAACTTCAGGTCGTTGTAACCGGGGTCGTTCCATTTCGAAATAATTATTGCCTCGTCGGCCGTGATGGTCTGGAGGTTCCAGTGGCAGCGCATCCATGTACCGGCACCGCCGTCCACACCGTTCGGTGTCAGACCGCCTTCATAGCGAAGGTTGCCATAGAGCGACGAGAAGTAGCCGTACCACTCGTCGGGAGTAGTAAGCTCGGTCTTCTTGTTGGGGTCGTCAGGGGTAACATCAAGGTCATCGACACATGATGAAGCGCCCACGCCAAGCGACAGAGCCATAGAGCCGAGTGCTATATATTTGAAAAATTTCATATTATCGTTTTATGAATTGATTTAACAATAGATATTAGAATGTAGCCACCAGACCGAGGGTGAAAGTAATAGGTTTGGGATAGATACCCGAGTCGATGCCACCGAACACTTCGGGGTCGATACCTTTGTACTTGGTGATGACGAAGGGATTCTGAACGGCAGCGAACAGACGCAGACGCAGAGCGTTGTTCAGAAGATTTTCGAACGTATAGCCGGCGGTGATGTTGTCGCAACGTACGAACGATGCGTTCTGTACCCAGTAGTCGCTGGCGAGCAACGGAGTTGACTTGGTCGAAGTGAACAGATATGTATCGTTCATCAGGTTACCCAAGGGAAGCGCAGCGGTTGTAGATACAAACGAGTTGTCCTGCTGAGTCTTGTTGAACACCCAGTTGCCGAAGTTGGCACGGAGGCTGATACCGAAGTCCCAGTTCTTGAAGTTGAAGGTGTTCTGCCAGTTGGCGGTCCACTTGGGATCCGGGCTGTGGAACATGTATTTGTCCTGGTCTGTAATCTGGCCGTCACCGTTGCGGTCTACATAAACACCTTCGGCGGGAGTGCCGTCAGGATTGTAAACCTGCTCATACACGAAGAATGTGTTGGCTGCGTAGCCTTCGCGCTGGAGCTGTACGTTGAGCGAGTTGCCTATGTCACCAGTGGGGATGTCGGCACCCTGTGCGAGATTTGTGATTTCGTTCTTGTTGTAAGCCACGTTGATGTTTGAGCTCCAGGTGAAGTTCTTGGTAACGATAGGACGGGTGATCAAGTTGAACTCGATACCTTTGTTGGTAAGGTCACCGATGTTCATGGGTCCGTCAGGACCGAGGTTCGAGCCGGCAGCGTAGGTAGTGCTGGTCAACAGGTCTTTGGTCTTGCGGTAGTAAGCGTCGATGCTACCGTTGATGCGGTTGTTGAGGAAACCGAAGTCGATACCAACGTTCCAGGTGGTTGTTTCCTCCCACTTGAGGTTAGCATTATAACTGCTGGGAGCATAGATGGGGAGATATTCGCCGGTCACAGGATTGAAGCCCATGTTTTCAAGTCCGGTCCAACCGTTGTAGATCGGGAGATAGGGGAAAAGGCGAGAGAAATCATCACCGAGGTTCTGCTGACCGGTGATACCCCATGTTCCACGAATCTTGAGGTCTGAGAGCACGTTGCGTGCGCCTGCCATGAACGACTCGTCGATAAGACGCCATGCGAGAGCCACAGAGGGGAATGTACCCCAGCGGTTGTCGCTGCTGAAGCGTGATGAACCGTCGCGGCGTACAGTTACGGTAAGGAGGTATTTGTCCATGAAGCCGTACTGCAGACGACCGAAGAACGATACCAGCTGATAAGGCTTGCTGTAGTCAGTGCGCGGAGTATAGAGATAACCGTCGAAATCCTGACCGGGAGCGTAAACGGGGCTCCAGTTGCAACCCTTGTTATAGAATTTCTGCCAAGAGTAACCGGCAGTTACATCGAGTGACGATTTGATGGCGTCAAATTCCTTGTTGTAGTTGAGGTAGAACTCGAGAAGGAGGTTGTAGATACGCTGTTTCTCGTAATTAATTGTTGAGTAACCGTCTTTTACGGCAGTGTCAACACCGGGTGAACGGTGACCGGCCTTCCAGGCTTCGGGTGAGAACGGATAGTTGTAGCTTGCTACCGAACCGTGGCTGTAGTCATAACCGAGGTTGAGGTTGGCGCGGAGGTCGCGGAGGAACGGCATGCGCAGGTCGAGCTGCAGGTTACCTACCGACTGGTAAACGTCCGACTTCGAGTCGTAGTCCTGTGAACGTGATACGGGGTTGAGCGATTCGATGGTGTTGAGGTCAGTACCGGGGGTGTTGGGGCCTGCGAGGGCGCCACCGCCGATGTATGATGTCCAGTTGTTGAACACGTTGCCTTCAGCACAACGTACGGGAAGAGTCGGGTTGAAGCTGACAGCTCCGCCGAGCACGCCCTGCTCGTAGTTGTTGCGTACATAACCGCCCTTGATGTTGGCGTTGACCTGGAGAAGTCCGTCGAAGAATTTCGGCGACAGGTTGATGCTGGCTGTAGCACGGTTCATGCCGGTCTTGCGGATGATACCGTGGTTTGAAGTATAACCTACTGATACGCGGTAGGGAAGGAAGCCCACTGTGCCGCCGATCGAGAGGTTGTAGTCAGATGATACTGCCGTGCGGAGCACTTCGTCCTGCCAGTTGGTGTTGGCGGTGCCGAGAGCGCCTGCCTGAGTAGAGCCTTCGCCGTAAGTCTTGAGGATGAAGTTACGGAACTGGTTGCCGTCCATCATGTCGACAGTCTTGCGGGGGGTAGCCACGTAGAGGTTGGCCGAGAAGTTAACCTGGGGTTTGCCGCTCTGACCTTTCTTGGTAGTCACGATGATGACACCGTTTGATGCGCGCGAACCGTAGATAGCGGTTGCAGATGCGTCCTTAAGAACGGTCATCGATTCGATGTTCTCGGGTGCGATGAGCGAAAGCGGGTTGGATGAACCTTTCACTGAGTTGCCGTCCATGGGCACACCGTCGACGATGATCAACGGGTCGTTGGATGCTGAAAGTGAAGAGCCGCCACGGATACGGATTGTACCGCCTTCCGAGGGGTTACCTGTAGTTGATACTACCACACCGGGAGTAGCGCCCACGAGCATGTCCTGTGCCGAAGTGGCGAGACCGGCCTCGATGTCATCGGGCTTGATCACTGCTACAGAACCGGTAGCGTCCGATTTCTTCACTGTACCGTAACCGATGGCTACGACTTCGTTAAGCACCACCGCATTAGATTTAAGGGTGACGTCGATATGGGTGCGGCCGTCAACGGGAACTCGCTGAGTCTCGCAACCCACATAAGAAACTACGAGGACGGCGTTGGGGGCAACGTCGATGCTGAAGTTACCATCGAAGTCAGTGGCAACGCCGTTGCTTGTACCTTCAGCGATGACACTTGCACCGATGGCGGGTTCGCCCTCGTAATCAACTACTGTACCTGTGACAGTAGTTTTCTGCGCTAAAGCAGGGAAAGAAAGGCACAACACCATAGCGATGGCGAGCCAGGCTTTCCGAGTCATTTGAAAACAAATGTTCTTCATGCAAGAAAATTTTTAGTTAATTTGGGTTTTACAATAAATATATATATAATCTCAATTTCTTTTGTTGCTCAAAGAGGTTATCATGGTGCAGACAAGGTGTCAGTCTTGCTTTTTCACTTACTATAATCTCTTTTTATAAAGTCGTCTTTTTATCAACGATATTATTTCTTTTAATTCAACCAAGGCGCTAACCACAAAGGCAATCACACCGAAATGTTAAAAACTATTGTCTCACAAACAGGCAAATCCACATACGACGCTATCTTTCCACACGCTGCGAGGGGCGCTCTAAAGGAGCACGCACACCCTTATTTCTACTTCATTTTCAACACTTTGCGCAAGTAATATCATTTCATGGCGCGCTAAGGTCAGACATCCATCTTAGTTAATTTGCTCTTTTGACTGTTAATATATACCCCGTCATAACAAGGAATATTCCACAAATTAAAGTAAAATTTTTGATATTTTAAACAAAATGCGAAAAAATATTTCATCCGCTGCTCCGGAGCCGGTCCACAATGTCATTTGCCATGTGTGACCCGCCATGTCACACATTATTATATTTATATATAGCAATAGCCAACTGCCGGCCGAGGCCTGCAGTTATTCAACACGATAATATTTATCTCAGCCAAGCCGATAATTTGCACATTTTTGTTACCTTTGCAACATTATATAACATTTTCACATAAATAATCCCATGAATACTTCTGTCGTTGATAAATTTCTTGAATATGTGAAGTTTGACACTCAGAGCGACGAGCTCACCAACCTCACACCTTCAACTCCCGGGCAGATGATTTTCGCGCAGCATCTTGAAAAAGAGCTCCGCGCCATGCATCTCTCCGACGTACACCTCGATGAAAACGGCTACCTTATGGCCCGCCTGCCATCAAACTCAAAAAAACAGCTCCCTACCGTGGGATTTATCGCACACCTCGACACATCGCCCGATATGTCGGGACGCAATGTCAGACCCCGCATAGTAAAAGACTACGACGGCAATGACATCACCCTCAACGCCGAGCGCGGCATCGTGCTCTCCCCCTCCGATTTCCCCGAACTCGACAACTACAACGGCCAGGACCTCATCGTGACCGACGGCAACACCCTGCTCGGAGCCGACGACAAAGCCGGAATAGCCGAAATCATAACCGCCATCGCCTACCTGCAGGCCCACCCCGAAATAGAGCACGGCGACATAGCCATAGCGTTCAACCCCGACGAAGAGATAGGACAGGGCGCCCACAAATTTGACGTGGAGCGCTTCGGCGCCGACTGGGCATACACTATGGACGGAGGCGAAATTGGCGAACTCGAATTCGAGAACTTCAACGCCGCCGTCGCCCGCGTGACATTCAACGGACGCAACGTCCACCCCGGCTACGCCTACCACAAGATGATCAACTCAATCCGCATCGCCAACCAGTTCATAATAATGCTCCCCCGCTGGGAGACCCCCGAACACACCGAAGGCTACGAAGGATTCTACCATCTCGTGTCGTTTGAAGGCAGCGTGGAGAAATCAGTGCTCACATACATCATCCGCGACCACGACCGCGACCGCTTCGAGCGCCGCAAAAAGGAACTCGAACACCTCGCACGCAAAATCAACAACGAATTTTCCGGCGTCTGCGACATCGAAATCAAAGACCAGTACTACAACATGCGCGAGAAGATAGAGCCCGTGATGCACATCATCGACATCGCACAGGAAGCCATGCGCGAAAGCGGCGTAGTGCCCAAGGTAGTGCCCATACGCGGCGGCACAGACGGCGCCCAGCTATCATTCAAAGGCCTCCCCTGCCCCAACATATTCGCCGGCGGCCTCAACTTCCACGGCCGCTACGAATTCGTACCCGTGCAATCAATGGAAAAAGCCGTAGAAGTAATAGTCAACATAGCCCGCCTCGTAGCCCAAAAACAATAACCCCCCACCAAAAAAACAATACCCCGCCCACCCGCATGTACGCGATATACCTCATCAACACACCAAGGGCGGCAGCCGGGGCGGGGGCGTCTCGCCCCCGTGGTATCACATCCACCCCGGCTACTACCACCAACATCGGACGCGTCGGACGCGTCTGACGCGTCTGACCAATAGTAGCCGCGGTTTCTTTGCAAAGCAAAGCGCCAAAGGCGATAATCAACCGCGGAAAAACAATAATGTCAAACCGACTCATCGTCATAACAGGCCCCACAGGCTCCGGAAAGAGCGCCCTCGCCATGCGTATGGCCGAGCAGTACGGCTGCGACATCATATCGGCCGACTCCCGGCAGATGTTCCGCGAAATACCCATAGGCACCGCCGCACCAACGGCCGACGACCTTGCCCGCGTAACGCATCATTTCATCGGCAACCTCTCGCTCGGCGACTACTATTCCGCCGCACAATACGAGGAGGAGGTCATGCGCCTCCTCCCCTCGCTGTGGCGCAAATCGCCCGTACAGATAATGTGCGGAGGCTCAATGATGTATATCGACGCCGTCACCCGCGGCATCGACCAACTTCCCACCATCTCCGACGACATACGCCGCCACGCATGGGAAATCTACGAAAAAGGGGGACTGCAGCAGTTGCGCCTGACCCTGCTCGAACTTGACCCGCTCTACTACCGCGAAGTCGACCTCAACAACCACAAACGCCTCGTCCACGCCATCGAGATATGCCTCCAGGCAGGGGTACCCTACTCCTCGCTACGCACCGGCCGCGTCAAGCCTCGCGACTTCGACATCGAGATGCTCGCCATCGACATGCCCCGCGACATCCTGTTCGACCGCATCAACCGCCGCGTCAATGCAATGATCGACAGCGGACTCGTCGACGAAGCACGCGCAGTAAGCCACCTGCGCCACCTCAACTCGCTCAACACCGTAGGCTACAAAGAATTATGGCCTTATATCGACGGCCTCACAACCCTCGACGAAGCCATCACAAAAATAGCCCGCAACACCCGCGTCTACGCAAAAAAACAGCTCACCTGGCTCAAATCCCGCCCCCACCGCTTGATAATGAGCAATGAGCAATGAGCTATGGCAATGTGCAATGGCAATTAGTAATTAGCAATGAGCAGCGAGCAATTGCTCATAAATTCCGGTCAATGTTTACCGCGCCATAAAGTCAGACATGTCCGACCGGTCCGACAAGTCCGACTCGTCCGACCACCCAATTACTAATTACTAATTACTAATTACCAACTGCCCTTGGCGGTATTCCAGATTGACCACCGACGCGGCGGCCAGTCGCCCGATAAGGTCAATAGCCGTAGCCCGCGACAGATGCGACCGCCTGACAAACTCGTCGAGCGTGGTGCAGCCATCCTCCTTTATAAGGTCGATAAGCAGGCGGTGGTGACCGTCAAAAGTCACTAAAGCCCCATTGTCGTCGGCATAATGCTTCCACGCACTGAGCAGCAGCGGATGCGCCGCGATATTCTCATCCTTGACACGGTAATAGGCGCGCAACTCGCCACCCTCCTCTACTACGCAGACCGGAGGACGGAGCGCCTTAGGTATTTCCGCACGGATAACGACCGTGCCCGGGTCGACCTTGAATGCAGTCATCCGCACCTCGACAGCCGGACGGCAATACATCTCGGCCGCAGTCTCTATCATATAGACATCCTCCTCGTTGCGTATGCCGGCAACAGCGCCGTTGTCCTTTACGCCGATGAGCAGACGCCCTCCCGAGTGGTTGGAAAACGCTGAAATAGACCGCGCAATCTTGCGCGCGTCAGAGATGGCAAATTTAAAATCCTGCTGCTCGTGCTCCCCCTCCTCTATGAGCGAGTGGATATAATGCCGACCCTTTATTGCTGCCAAATCTTTCATCCTCAAAAATTAGTCAGAGACACAATACGGAGTCCTGTAACACCCCGTCGCTACAACTTCAACATCCGTCTAATCGGGATAGTTCAGATTTTCATGCGCCGGAGCGGCAAGCACCTCATCAAGAAACCTGCGGGCCACCCGACGTGCCTCGGGAAGATTGTTGTAGGTATAATTGCCGCAATCGCGCGCCGTGGCTCCAGGGATATCCCCCTCAAAACCTGCGATAAAAGCAAATGTCTCGCGCACCAGCGGAAGGATATCCTCCGACGTCAGTCCGCCCGACAGCAACAGATAGCTCCCGGTAAGGCAACCCATAGGCCCCCAGTAGATTACACGCGACGCCCACTGTTGGTGGTTGCGCAGAAACGTGGCCGCAAGATGCTCTATGGTATGCAGTGCCGCACCGTCCACTGCCGGCTCGCGGTTCGGACGCGTCAGGCGGATATCGAACGTGGAGATTACATCACCCGAAGGCGTAGTGTCGCGGCGCGACAGGAAAATACCCCGCTCGAGCCGCGTATGGTCGATGGTAAAACTCGCTATTTTTTTCATTCTCCCAGCGAATTAAGCAATGACGATATGATTTCAAACGACTGGCGCGGCGCATCTTCCCAGAAGCTGTCATACTGCGCCATATTGTCGGCCTCCCCCGGAGTGTCGCTCACCACACGTATGCAGAAGAACGGAGTGTTCATCAGATGGCATGTGTGTGCTATTGCCGCCGACTCCATGTCGACTGCCAGGACATCGGGATACAATGACTTGATATGCGCCACAACCTCAGGGTCGGCCACAAACACATCGCCCGAGGCAATCAGTCCGTGACGCACCCGCGGATTGCCGTGAAGCACCGGAAGCGCCGCCACATTGGCATCCGACTCGAAAAAGCGCGGGCAACGTGCGGCCTGCCCCTCGACAGTGTCGGGGCCGCACCACACATCGTGATACGCAATCCGCGTCCCTACCACGACATCAAGTATTTTGGCATCGGAACCCGTACCGCCGGCCACACCCGTATTTATCACAAGGTCAGGGGCAAACTGGCGTATAAGCTGCATCGTGGCAAGCGCGGCATTCACTTTGCCGATGCCCGACTTCATGATTATGAGCGAATTGGCGCCCGTGTCGCCAAGGTAAAACGTTATGCCGTCGATGACGGTAGTGCGTGGCTCCGACAGCAGCGGCAGCAACAGCTGCAACTCCTTGTCCATCGCCACAATTATTGCAATTGTCATGGTAGTGTCAATGAATGTGTTAAAATAATATCGCGAAGTTAGCAAATATCTTCCATACTCCCACTATCACACATCACATTTTTATCCCTACCCCACTCAAACCAACGCTCCCACACGCCGCCCCGGCAATCCCCGCAAAAGTTTTGGATATATTGGAAAGTTTTCATAGATTTGCAAAAAGTTTTCATTATGAAAGAAACTCAAAAGATAATCGAGCGCCCTCTGTACATGAACAGGCTGAAACCCTTCATCGGAAAAAACATGATAAAGGTATTGACCGGCCAACGCCGTGTGGGCAAAAGCTACATACTGAAAAGTGTCGCCCGGCATATACAATCGACCGATTCTGAAGCCAACATCATATCAATCGATCTTGAGAACTTCGCCTTTTCACATATCAAGGATGCGCAAGGGCTGTATGATGAAATTGCAACGCGCCTTAAAGACGGGGTGAAAAACTATATCTTTATTGACGAGGTACAGGAAATTTCGGAATTCGAACGTGTGCTCCGCTCGCTGAATCAGGATTCCGCAAACGATATATACGTAACAGGCAGCAACTCTGAGATGCTCTCATCGGAGATGGCGTCAAAACTTGCCGGAAGAAGTTTCGAGATGCAGATACATCCTCTCTCCTACAATGAATACCTTAATTTCCACAACACAGAGGATTCCGACTCGGCTCTGACCGAATACCTCACTTACGGAGGGCTTCCCTTCCTCATAAATCTTCCGGAAAAGAGTTCATGGTCCGAATATATAACCGGCATCACCGATGCGGTGGTATATCGCGACATCGTGGCACGCCACTCTCTGCGCAACAACGACTTCCTGCATCGCCTGCTCCTGTTTATGGCAGACAACATCGGACAAATATTCACCGCCAAAAAGATTGCCGACTACCTGAAGTCGCAACGAATATCATCGAGCGTGGGCAGCGTGCAGGCTTATGCGGGATATGCGGAAGAAGCTTTCATCGTCAATAAATCAAGAAGATGGGAAATCGAAGGGAAACGTTTTTTTGAAATTGGAGAGAAATACTTCTTCGAGGACCTCGGAATACGCAACTCGATAGTCGGATTCCGCCCTCACGACTTGTCTGGACTTTTGGAAAATGCCGTCTACAACCATCTTCGCAGCCGTGGCTACAAGGTGATGACTGGTGTGCTGCCCGGTGGACGCGAGATAGACTTCGTGGCCGAAAAGGATGGAGAAAATCTCTATGTGCAGGTAGCCATGACCGTAGCCGACAAGTCGACAGCCGAACGCGAATACGGCAATCTCGCCACAATCCCCGATAACTATGAGAAGATTGTGGTGACATATAGAGACAGTTATCCCAACACCATGCAGGGGATACGGACAATGTCTCTACGGGAGTTTCTGATGTGACACTATTCAGCAATAAATCAGCGATACAGATATGGAAGGCTTAAAGAACAACAGCATATTATTACAAGACAATAACATCAAGGATATAAAGGAACTGCTTGACAGTGAGGCCGCTCGCATCAATTCTCCGGAATTTATCGCCGACGACCCCGTGCAGTTTCCGCGGCGCTTCGAGCGTCAGCAGGACATTGAGATAATAGCATTGCTGTCGGCTACCATCGCATGGGGCAACCGAAAGATGATATGCCGCAACTGCGAGAAACTTATAAAGATATTCGAAGGACGGCCCTACGATTATGTCATGGACGAGGCCTACGAGACATTGCCCGACGGCAATATCCACCGCACATTTTTCGTCGACAACCTCAAGCACTACCTGCGCGGACTACGCAGCATATACTCCCGCTTTTCCACTCTCGAGGAGATGGCTGTGGCCGAAGGTGTCCCCGCCGACGAGATGCCGGCATGGCGGCTCGTCGAGGCCATGAACCGACGGTTTGCCGACGCCAACGGAGGCGTCTGCGACAGCCGCTGCCTTCCGGGCAACCTCCGCACCACCGCGCTAAAACGCATCAACATGGCTCTGCGGTGGCTCGTACGCGACGACGGTATTGTCGACATGGGCGTATGGAAAGCCCTCCGCCCCTCACAGCTATATATCCCGATGGATGTACATGTCGGCAACACCTCGCGCAACCTCGGCCTCCTGCAACGACGCACCAACGACCGCCGCGCCGTAATCGAACTCACCGACACCCTCCGCTCATTCCGCCCCGACGACCCCGTAATCTACGACTACGCCCTCTTCGGCATCGGCATTGGGATAATGCATAATTCATAATGCATAATGCATAATTGCGGTTCAAGCCTGAATTGCAGTGCATTTTACAGTCTCAACTGAGTATTGCTGTGATGGTGTCGCACAACTCGCAAAAATCCCGCTAAAATGTAGGGACGCACGGCTCGTGCGTCCGCCAACATCTTGACTGCCAATTATTTATTCGGACACACGAGCCGTGCGTCCCTACATTATGATTACCTCCTGAGCTTTAACTACACATCATAATTATGAATTAAATTCAGTGGGCTTCGAGCCAGTTGGCGCCTACGCCTGAGGCTACTTCGAGCGATACTTTGCCGCTGTAGGCATGTTCCATAAGCCGTGTCACAAGTTCCTGAAGTTCCGGCAATTCCTCCGGCACAACATTGAAAATCAATTCATCGTGCACCTGCATTATCATGCGTGACCGCAGCCCGCGGCGGGTCATCTCGCCATAGATATCGATCATCGCCTTCTTGATGATATCGGCGGCACTCCCCTGCAACGGAGCGTTTACGGCATTGCGTTCGGCATAAGAACGAATCATGGCGTTTCGCGAATTGATATCGGACAGAAAGCGCTTGCGCCCCATCACAGTAGTGACATAACCGCGTTCCCGCGCCCCCTCTATCGCTTCGGTAATATACTCTTTTACACGCGGATAAGTCTCGAAATAACCGTCGATAAGCATCTTGGCCTCGGAGCGCGGGATGTCGAGACGTTCAGCGAGACCGAACGCCGATATACCGTATATAATACCGAAATTGGCTGTCTTGGCATTGCGTCGCTGACGGTCGGTAACCTCCTCAATCGGCTCCTTGTAGATTTTGGCAGCCGTGGCACGGTGGATGTCGGCACCCGCCCTGAACGCCGCCACCATATCCGGATCGCCCGACATATCAGCCATCAGACGCAACTCAATCTGCGAATAATCGGCCGACATGAACAGACATCCCGGGTCGGGGATAAACGCCCGTCGTATCTCGCGACCATCGTCGGTGCGTATCGGTATGTTCTGCAGATTGGGATTGGTCGACGATATGCGCCCTGTCACAGTCACAGTCTGGTTGTAGGTGGTATGTATCTTTCCTGTAGCCGGATTTATCAGTTCGGGAAGAGCGTTGATATATGTGGCGAGGAGCTTGTTCATCCCACGTATTTTCAGTATTATATCGACAATCTCGTGGGTGTGCCGGTATTTCTCGAGAATTTCCTCGGTTGTGGAGTAAGCTCCGGTTTTTGTACGTTTCGCCTTGGGGTCAATCTTGAGTTGGTCGAAAAGCACATCGCCCACCTGCCGCGGCGAACCGATATTGAAGCTCTTTCCGGCAAGGGCATAGCAACGCTGCTCCATCTCGCTGACACGTGCGGTCAGTTGAGCCGAAAGCACAGCAAGTTCATCGACATTTATCCGCACTCCGGTCCATTCCATCTCGGCAAGCACCTTGACAAACGGCATCTCTATATCGGTAAAAAGCGCTGAAAGGTCACCCTCGGAAAGCTGTCGGTCAAACAGAGAGCGCAGCATAAGCACCACTTTTGCTGCCTCAGCATTGCGTGCGGCAGCCTCAGGCACAGGTAATTCGGCATACGGATTGCGGCGGGCGCTCTCGTCAAGCGAACCGCGCATCATCAGGTCGAGACTACTCAGAGCGATATCCGACAGGCGATGCCGCATATCGGGCTGCAACAGATAGTGGGCTACCGACGTATCGTAGTAAGCGGCCTCAAAGTCGACGCCATTGTTTTTCAGCACAATATAATCACGCTTCACATCATGGCTGACAATGACCGCCGTCTTTGACGAAAACAATACACGCAAGGCATCAAGCCAAGCCTTCCGCCCGTCACCATCTTCGGGACATACGAAAAAGCGCGCGTCGGTTTCCGACGGCGCCACTGCAATGCCTTTCAGGCGCGCGGTCATGGCCTCGGAGCCCACTGCATACATCCCGACACCCACATACGGTGACTTTACCGCCATGTCGACATATCCGCGCAAAGCCTCCGCTCTGTATTCCACGACAACTTCCGCCTCCGGCACATTATCTTCGGGGTCGGGCAAGTCAAACAGCGACCCCATCGGTTCCTGTACGGCCGGAGCTGCCGGAGCCGCCGGCTCAAGCCGTGCCATGAACGTCTTGAATTCAAGTTCTTTATAAATATTGCGAAGCCGTTCCGTATCAGGCTCCGCACGCAGGAGCGAATTAAAATCCACTTCAACCGGCACATCGGTCTTTATCGTCACCAGCTCCTTGGCAAGAAGAATGGAATCGGCATTCTCTGTCACTTTCTTCTTTAGGCCGGGCTTGAGCGACTCGGCATTTGCTATCAGATTTTCCACCGAGCCATACTCCTTTATCAGCAGCGGAGCCGTTTTCTTGCCTATGCCGGGACATCCCGGGATATTGTCTGACGCATCCCCTTCGAGAGCAAGCAGATCAATCACCTGCAACGCATTGTCGATATCGTAGCGGGCGCATATCTCCTCCACACCCCTCACCTCGAACCCCTGGCCGCGGAGTGACGGACGATACATGAATATGCGGTCGGTCACCAGTTGGCCGTAATCCTTGTCGGGAGTCATCATATAGGTGGTAAATCCTTCCCGTTCGGCCTTGCGGGCAAGAGTGCCGATAATATCGTCGGCCTCATATCGCTCCATCTCGATGACCGGTATGCGGTAAGCGGCTATGATATCCTTTATATACGGTATCGACAGCGTTATATCCTCAGGCTGGGCATCACGCTGGGCTTTGTACTGTGGATATATCTCGTGGCGGAACGTATGCCCCCCCTTGGGGTCGAAACACACTGCTATGTGGGTGGGATTTTCCTTGCGGAGTATCTCCTCGAGGGTGTTGCAGAAACCGAATATCGCCGACGTGTTGAAGCCTTTCGAGGTCACGCGCGGCGAACGTATCAATGCATAGTATGCCCTGTATATCAGAGCATACGCGTCAAGTAAAAACAGTTTTTTATCCATGAAACGTTATTTTGTCACATAAACCACGATAAGCGCGATAATCAGGAAAAGCATAAGGCCGCCCGACACGAGCATCCCTATCACCGACATGCCGAAAGCACGGCGTCGTCCGAAAAAACTCATAAGGAAAGCCCCCAGAGTGACAGCGAGCATCAGATAAAGCTGCGTGTCGAGATTGTCAAATCCCGGCTTAGGCAGCGCGAAGAGCGCTATCCAGCAGAGCAACCCGAGCAGCAATCCGGCAACAGAAAGGACAGGACGCTTCTCCTCCTCTTCGAAGAGCGCGGCGCGTTCCCGGTCGGCTTCCCACCGCTTGAATTTTTCCGCAGGCGCCGTATCATTGTCGTCAAGGCTGTCAATCAGGCTGTCAACAGCCTTTTTTTCTTCGGAAGAGAGATTTTCAGCGTTCTTGTTTTCTTTATTTTTTTTCATGTTTCTACGATTTTCTACAAATATAAAACAAATTTCGCTATCTTTGTCGCATAATGTATACGTTTTTATCAAACAGACTATGAAAGTATATATATACACCTTGACGATATTGATTGCGGCCATACTTGCCGTCGGCTGCGGAAGCAAAATCAATCCCGACCGCAATATCGCAATCGCACGCAGCGCCATAGCACGGGGCGACTACAACGCCGCACTGAGCGCACTTGATGAAGCGAAATCGGCAATGACCGACACCACCTCGTCGGCGACATCACTTACTGAAACCGCAGCCCTCTACTGTATTATTGATGAAAAACTGCAGTCGGAAGACTACATGGACAAAGCCCTCGTGTGCTATGAACTCGCGGTCCGCATCAACCCCGACAGCGTCCGGCAGTGCTTCTCCAGCCTCTCGCCCGATGAGAAGTGCCAGCTCGACCTGCTCGACAAACTTCTCACCGCACGCCGCGACATACCCGACTATGCCGAGCCTATGGATGCCGAGGCCGATACAATCGACTACACTTCCGACACTGAGATAATCAACGACATCGACATAATGCAATAGTCCACGCCACATATCATGGAAGACTGGAAATCAAAACTATCAGGCATACTGGCTGCCAATCCCGACATGCCGGCGGGAGATGATGCACCTGCCGCTCACGCACCGGAAGAAAAGCCCGCCAAAAAACCGCGCCTCGACATCATTCTCGACCGCAAGCGCGCAGGAAAAACCGCCACCATCATAGCCGGTTTTGACGATGACGCCGACATAAAGGAGATTGCCGCCCGACTCAAACAGAAGCTTGGCGCGGGAGGTTCGTCAAGAGGCGGCGAGATACTCATACAGGGCGACCGTCGCAACGATGTGGCACGGATACTCTCCGACATGGGCTACACCTCGCGCATCATCTGACCGGCCTGAGCCTTTCAATGACATCACGCTATGCTCCACATATATAAAGCGTCGGCCGGCTCGGGCAAGACATTTGCCCTGACCCGGCAATATCTGACCCTGCTGCTCGGCGAACGAAATCCCGAGACCGGGAAATGGCGTCTGCGCTCAGCGCGCGAGGGCGCCCACAGACACATACTCGCCATCACCTTCACCAACAAGGCCACACAGGAGATGACGCGCCGCATCATATCACAGCTTGCCATACTCGCCGGCCGCGAACCTCAGCAGCCCGATGCCAAAAGCCCCTACCTGTCGGAATTCATGCAGCTGTTCGGCACCGACAGGCACACATTGGCCCGGCAAGCATCCGACGTGCTCGACGAGCTGCTTGCCGACTTCGCTTTCTTCCACGTGTCGACAATCGACGCTTTCTTCCAGAACGTGCTGCGCATCTTCGCCCGCGAAGTCGAGATGCCCGACAATTTCCGCCTCGAACTCGACAACAGCTCCACGATATCGCTCGGCATAAACGAAATGTTCACATCGCTCAATTTCGGGCGCCCCGCCGACCCTGTGCGCCGCCGCGAGCGACAGTGGCTGACCGACTGGCTCACACGCCACATGATGCGTATGTTCGACGCCGGCGCTTCAATCAATATCCTGGCCCGCTCGTCGTCGCTATATTCAGACCTCGTCGCGACCTTCACACGTCTGCTTGACGAAACATTCCAGATCAACGCCAAGACAATAACCGCATATCTCGACCGGGTGGAAAACATTTCGGCATTCGAGACCGCCATCGAGAACTCCACAAAAGAAAAGGAGAACGAGCTGCGGGCCAAGGCCGTGGCTCTGATGCAGTATGGCGACTACATGGAAGTCAACCGCTACATACGTTCACGCGTAGAGCAATGGGCTGCCGGCGACATGGCCGACCCCACTGCCACCGTTGCCGAAGCGGTTGAAAATCCGGCAAAACGCTTCAAGGCCGCTTACTACAAGAAAGGCGTACCTCAGGATTTTGATTTCGCCGTAGCCTCTTTGTGCGCCGCGGCCGTCGACTACAAAGTCCTTAAAGAGCGCAACAAGGCGCTCATCAACGCAATCACTCCGCTCGGACTGCTCGGATGCCTCATCAGGCACATCAACAACTTCTGCAAAGACAACAATGTCATACTGCTGTCCGACACCAACACCCTGCTGCGCGACATAATCAACGATGACGAGACTCCGTTTGTCTACGAACGCCTCGGCTACTATCTGCGCCACTTCCTCATCGACGAAGTGCAGGACACATCGCGCATGCAGTGGGACAACCTGCGCCCCCTGGTGATGGAAAGCCTCTCGCACAGCCACGAAAACCTTGTCATCGGCGACGAGAAGCAGTGCATCTACCGGTTCCGCAACTCCGACCCCGAGCTTCTCGGACATATCATATCCGACGACATACAGGACGTATACGGCGACGACTCCGTAGCCGTCGAAGGAAACACAATCGAACAGAATAACAACTGGCGCTCCTCGGAGGAAGTGGTGAAATTCAACAACTCCATATTTCATGCGCTCGCGTCAATCACCGGTGTAGGCAGCGCCTATTCCAATGTCATTCAGCAGATCAGCCATAAGCGCGCCGACAATGTCCCCGGACATGTCAAAATGATATTCGAGCCTGAAGAAAACAGCGCCGACGACACGGCCACAAACGACGAGGAAGACTCGCGCATGTCGGCTTTCGCCCTGCAGGCCACTGTCAACGAAGTCGACCGTCTGCTCGACGCAGGCTACCGTCGCGGACAGATTGCCGTGCTTGTCAGGAAGCACAGCGAGGGGGAAGCGGTAATCAAAAAACTGCTGCACTGCCACGAAACGCCCGGATGGCGCCACGGACAGCTCGAAGTGAAATCGACCGATGCCGTCGGCATAAGCTCCTCCCCCGCAGTGAAGATGATTATAGAAATACTGCGTCTGACGCAGCTCCCCCACATGGTCACCACCATCAGAGAGCTGAACGACGGCACCACCGAGCACCGCCGTGAGGAAAATCCGGCTTACCGCAGAGCCCGGCTTCTTTACTGCTACCAGTATTACCTCCACACCACGGTCAGCGACCCCGACGGCACACAGCGTCCATGTTCAGGCACCGAAGCTCTCTCACTTGCCATTGAAGCCATCAGGAACGACGAGAACAACGGCCTTGGCGCAAGCTCCGATTCCACACCCGTCCCCCCCGGCAACACGACACTTAAAGAGATACTCGACTTCGCCACATCTTCAACGTCAGGCTCCGACACCGCCTGCTCCGACGACAGCGAAGAGAAAGCCACTGTCACCTGCCTCACTCTCACCGCTATCGTCGACAAAATCATCAGCCGCTACGTCATACCCGATGTCCTCCCCGAGGAGACAGCTTTCCTCACCGCATTCCAGGACCTTGTCTACGACTTCTGTTCACAGGGCAATTCCGACATCCGTTCGTTTCTCGCATGGTGGGACCGTGGCGGATGCCGCGCCTCCCTGTCGTCGACGTCCGAAAGCGACGCCATAAACGTAATGACCATACACCAGTCAAAAGGCCTCGAATACCCCTGCGTCATCATCCCGTTCTGCAACACACCGATGGTGACTTTCTCCAACCGCTACCAGCCGTCATACCACTGGATGCCGCTTGACAAAAAGAAATTTCCGGGTGTAGCGCCTGACATAGTGCCCCCAATGGTGCCGGTAGAGTTCACCTCCGGAATTCCCGACATAGACCTCTTTGCCGACGAAGCCCGACGCATCGTCACCGAACAGCTCGTCGACAGTCTAAACATTTGCTACGTGGCTTTCACCCGTGCCGTCAACGAACTCGTAGTCATAGCCCCGCGCTCTAAAAAACAGACTGCCGACAGCGACGTATCCGCCCGTCCCACGCTCGACGCCATGCTCCGAAAAGCCGTCGAAAGCCTTACGCAGCAGGCAATTGCCGATGACACCACACTCAACGACGAGAGCAAAAAATGGGTACTTCCGCTTGCCGGCATGATTGATGCCGACACCCTTGAAATCGGCTCACCGACCTCACCTGTCAGCGTCGAAAAGAAATCTCCGGAAATGCCGGTAATCGACCTCCCCCCCTACAGTCCCGAGGTCAACGACCGTCTTGTGACTCTCACCGAGGCTGATATCGAGCTTTTCGACTTCGACAACCCGCGCCACCGCGGCAACTTCCTCCACCGCGTGCTGAGCAAAGTGCGCCGCCGTGCCGACCTGCCCCGCGCCCTGCGCCGCGCCGCCGCACGTGCCCGCCTGACACAGAAGCAGACCGAAGAATGCGAGTCACTGCTGACGCATGCCGTCAATGACCCGCAGGTATCGCGCTGGTTTGAAGGCTACGCCCGGCTTTACCGCGAGCAGTCTATCGCCAACCGCGGCATCGACCGCCGCCCCGACCGCATCGTAGTGCTCGATGACGGTTCGGTAGAAATCATCGACTACAAATTCGGCGACGACCACCCCGCCTACACCTCGCAGATACGCCGCTACATGGCCCTGATGCGCAAAGCCGGCTATCCCGAAGTCCGCGGCTACCTCTGGTTCGTCCCCACCAACACCATCCGCCAGGTTTCGCCCTGATTACCACCAATGCTGTTTATTTAATAGTGTGACATCAGAGAGCCGGAGGCTCGAGGGTCTACTATTAACCGGGGTCGAAGGGACACGCAGTGGCCCGTAGGCTCCGGAGAGTGACCTGACAACGTTAAGCCCGGGACGGGCGGTGTGTGATAACCAACTCGTTTATAATCACACACCGCCCGTCCCGGACTAAGGAAATAAAACTGCACCAGCTTGGTGCGGAATTACAACACTCTGGAAATAATCATATTATAATAATCCGATAGATCTAAAAATTTATAACTCGTCCAAATTGCAATATTGCGAGAATTGCGAAAAACAGGTGATGAAATCCTTATTTCTTTTTTTAGTTCGTGATTACAAAAAAAATTAGTAAATTTGCGGTCACTTATGTCGACACTAACAGAAATACAACAGCTCATCGCTCCCGAATTGCAGGCTCTCAATGAATTAATTGCCGGCACTCTCGACTCCCCCAACGAGTTGATGAACCGCATTGTCGACAATTATCTCCGCACAAAAGGCAAGCAGATACGACCTATTCTCGTGATACTCAGTGCCAAGCTGCTCGGCGAGGTCAACGAGAACGTAATCCGTGCAGCTGCCGCCGTTGAGCTTCTGCACAACGCGTCGCTCATTCACGACGACGTGGTCGACGAGACTAAAATGCGTCGCAACACCCCTACCATCAACGGCATCTGGGACAACCACATCGCCGTGCTCGTAGGCGACTTCTTCGTGTCATCATCGCTGCAACTCGCAATGAAAACCGGCGATATACGCATAATCGACGCAATAGCGCGTCTCGGCCGACTGCTCTCTATCGGCGAGCTCGACCAGATATACTGCGCACGCTTCCACACCCTTACCGAACCGGCCTACATGCAGACCATCGAACGCAAGACCGCTTCGCTTTTCATGGCTTGCGTGGAGATGGGCGGATATGCCGTCGGAGCCTCCGACGCTGATATCCGCGACATTAGCGAATTCGCACGCCTGCTCGGTCTGTGCTTCCAGATTAAAGATGACATATTCGACTACTTCGAGGACAAAAACATAGGCAAGCCCACAGGAAATGACCTCCGCGAAGGAAAAATCACCCTGCCCTTGCTTCACGTGCTCGAGACTGACGCCTCACCCTTACGTGATGAAATGCTCTCACTCTCCCGACAGGAAGAGCTCTCTGCCGACGAAATCAACCGTCTCATCAGCTATGCACGCGAAAATGGCGGCATCGACTATGCCTACGACAAGATGGCAAGCCTGCGCGCACAGGCCGCACCGATACTCGACCGTTTCGACAACAAGACCGTGACCTCACGCCTTTCCGACATCCTCGACTACACGATACACCGTCAGGCTTAATCCGATTACGCCTTACTATTGTTATATAAGACGTAAACAGTCTATATCAAGCAATCCCGAATAATTTTACTTCACAATGACAACCATTACAGAAACCGCGACACTTCGCAGTGCCTTTCTTAAAATCGGATGGGCACCGATAATCACAATCTGCGGCGTTATTCTCGTCGCCATCATCGGCGCCTTTACCGGCATCGGCACTATCAACACCATCGACGACAGCTTCGGTCTTGTCAAAGGCATCATGATCGGCGCCGCCGTAATGTCGCTCGCCGGATACATCCTGTCATACCTCGGATTTGCGCAGGCACACAAGGTTTTCGGCATTACCAGAGCCGGTGACGCATTCTCCACCCTGAGACTGATATTCCTGATTTATTCGATAATAGGTGTGATATTTCTGCTTATTACGATTTTTCTTCCCGCCTCGCCACAGGTCTACAGCGAATTTGCAGCCACTCATCAGGCCGATATACGCAAATGGGCCACTGTAGGACTCATATTCGTAGTCTCATATCTCGCAATTGCCGTTTTCTCGATTATAGCCCTGTTCGTCATAAAAAGCAAGACCTCTGATATAGCCTCGGCGACCAACATTCAGTCGATGGGCAACGTGGCAAAAGGCGCCACATGGGGTGTTTACTGCTTCTTTGCCGGCATTGCGGTAGGCATCATTGACGCCGCCGTCACCGAGCCGGCTGTGACTGCCGTATGCGAGCTCGCACTGCTTGCCGTCTGCATCTACGCCCTTGTAAAATGGATCGGCGGATGGCTCGGAGCGGCAACCGAAGTGCTTCGTCAACCGGTAGAAGCCACCGACTACGGCGATGTCAACCCGTCATGAACATGCAGGCCTCTGAATTTGTATTTGTAACAGATACATACACTATCTGACTGACAAATAATGGATAAAAAAACTCACCTCGTCGGCCTGACAGAAGCAGAAGTGGCCGAAAGCCGCCGCCTTCACGGCATCAACGTCCTCACTCCGGCAAAGAAGAAATCTCTGCTGCGGTGTTTTCTGGAAAAATTCCGCGACCCGCTTATCATCATACTCCTTGTGGCCGGCGCGCTGTCAGTCGGCATCTCTCTGTATGAATATTTCTGCCTCGGGCAGGACCTGGCGGTGTTCTTCGAGCCAACAGGCATATTCATTGCCATCATTCTCGCAACCGGACTTGCCTTCCTGTTCGAGACCAAGGCCGACCGCGAGTTCGCCATTCTCAACCAGGTCAACGACGAGGAGGCAGTCAGGGTAATCCGCAACGGCAACACCGTAGAGGTGCCGAAGCGCGACGTTGTGGTCGGCGATATCGTGATACTCGGCACCGGCGACGAAGTTCCCGCCGACGGCAGTCTTATTGAAGCGGTGACTCTGACTCTCGACGAGTCCACACTTACAGGCGAACCCGCATGCCACAAAAGCGTAAACCCTGACGACTTCGACCCCGAGGCCACCTACAGAAGCGACTACGTGCTCCGCGGCACCAAAGTGATGGAAGGACACGGCATATTCCGCGTCGACAAAGTCGGCGATGCCACCGAAAACGGCAAAGTATTCCATGAGACCCAGATTGACTCGTCTGTAAAGACTCCGCTCAACGAGCAGCTCGACCGTCTGGGCCGGCTGATATCCCGAATGAGCTACGTAGTGGGGGCACTTGTGATTGCCGGGCGATGTCTGATGTACTCACTGAGTCCGGAATTCAACGGATTTCTGACGATGGAGTTTGCCGCATATCTGTTGCAGACACTCATGATAGCAGTGACACTCGTAGTGGTATCAGTGCCCGAAGGGCTGCCAATGGCCGTAACGCTGTCGCTCGCCTACTCCATGCGGCGCATGCTGCGCACCAACAACCTCGTGCGCAAGATGCACGCCTGCGAGACCATGGGCGCAACCACTGTGATATGCACCGACAAAACCGGCACTCTGACGCAAAACCAGATGCAGGTGGCCGACATGCAGTTCTGGGGCGACACACCGCGCGACATCATCAACGAGGGAATTGCCGTAAACTCCACCGCCACACTCGACCTTTCAGGCGACAGGCCCAAAGCTCTCGGCAACCCGACGGAAGGGGCACTGCTGCTGCGCCTGCACGCCGACGGCATCGACTATGCCGCAATGAGCGAGGCAGCCACGCGCATCGAAGAGCTCCCCTTCTCCACCGAGCGCAAGTTTATGGCCACAATCGTGAAATCGGCCGTCACCGGGCGCACGGTGCTTTATGTCAAAGGCGCCCCTGAAATAGTGCTCGCCATGTGCGACAGCGTGGCCGGCGGACGCACTGCTGAAGAAATAAACCGCCTGCTGCTCGATTACCAGCGCCAGGCCATGCGCACTCTCGGCTTCGCGTATGCCGAGCTGCCCGACGGCGCCCCACTTCCCGACCTCACACAGCTTGCCACCCACCGGCCGGAACTACACCTGACGTTTATCGGCATCACTGCCATTTCCGACCCCGTCAGACCCGATGTGCCCGGAGCCGTCAAAGAATGTCTTGACGCCGGCATAAGGGTCAAGATTGTGACCGGCGACACCCCCGCCACCGCACGCGAAATCGGCCGCCGCATCGGCCTCGTCGATGACAGCGACTCCGGGGACAGCATCATAACCGGACCGGAATTCGCCGCGCTCTCCGACGAAGAGCTGTACAACCGCGTAGACAGCCTCAAAGTCATAGCCCGCGCGCGTCCCACCGATAAAAAACGCCTTGTGGAGACATTGCAGAAGCGCAACGAGGTAGTGGCAGTCACAGGCGACGGCACAAATGACGCTCCCGCACTGAAAGCCGCCCACGTAGGCCTCTCGATGGGCGACGGCACATCCGTAGCCAAAGAAGCCTCCGACATCACCATTGTCGACAACTCGTTCTCATCAATCGGACGGGCCGTGATGTGGGGACGCTCACTATATATCAACATTCAGCGTTTCGTTCTCTTCCAGCTGACAGTCAACGTAGTGGCATGCCTTATCGTACTTTCCGGAGCTTTCATGGGCACCGAATCCCCTCTGACCGTCACGCAGATGCTCTGGGTCAACCTGATTATGGACACATTCGCCGCAATGGCCCTGGCATCGCTGCCGCCGTCACAATCAGTGATGCAGGCACCTCCGCGCGACCGCTCGGCATTCATAATCACACACGGCATGTGGCGCTCTATAATCGGCGTCGGCGGACTGTTCTTCATCCTGCTGCTCGCACTGCTCTACATCTTCGAGCATGCCGACGTCACATCGCTCACCGACCTGCTTCATGTCAAAACAGGTACCGGCAAAGGCCTCACACCCTATGAACTCAGCCTGTTCTTTACAATATTCGTATTCCTGCAGTTATGGAACATGTTCAATGCCCGCGCCTTCATGACACGCCGCAGCGCCTTTCACCTCAAAGGCTGTGGCGAATTCGAACTGATAGCATTGTTCATATTCATAGGCCAGATACTGATTATACAGTGCGGCGGACAATTTTTCAACGTAGTACCCCTGAAACTGACCGACTGGCTCATAATAATAGCCGGCACCTCACTCGTGCTCTGGACAGGCGAACTATCGCGCCTCCTCACCCCACGCAAATAACCGCCCACCGTTAAGAGTCCTACTCAATGCCGCTCACTTAAGGTGCGAGAGCATCACATCCCCGTAAATGCGAACCAAATTGCAGGAAGGGTGCGCAGAACTCAAAATATACAAACTAAATTGTAGGGACGTGATTCAATGCTGTTTACTTAAGGGGGAGTGACGTCAGAGAGCCGGGAGGCTCGGGGGGCTACTATTAACCGGGGTTCGGAGACCGCGGAGCG
>CAMWJS010000026.1 GCA_947174635.1 uncultured Muribaculaceae bacterium | reverse complement strand
TTGCGGACGCACGAGCCGTGCGTCCCTACGTTTTGGAGTTCTGCAACACCCCCCGTTGGCGGACTTTCCTTAAGAAAAGAGTGACCTGACAACGTTAAGCCCGGGAAGGGCGTTTTATGGTTATAAACGAGATGACTGCCACAAAACGCCCTTCCCGGGCTTAGGAAATGATTGCTACCGACTACCCCGGCCTGCGCCCGCTCCGTGGTCTCTGAACCGGGGTTAATCGCAGACCCTCAAGCCTCCGGTTTTCCTTTAATGATATCCTTAAGAAAACTGCATTGGACTGCTTCCCGTAGCGGACCTGCACGAGATATATCTTACTATATGAAATAGCAGCATAGGGCGCGATTTCCGGAAAGGAAGTCGCGCCCTATGCGTATGAGATGCGGATTATTTTTAGAATGGCAGATCCTCAGTGCCGTCGCCGCCGGGGAATGGAGCCGGAGCCTGGGGCGCTGCGGGTGCGCCTGCGCCGGGATAGGCTGATGCGGGGATGGGCTGTGCGGGGGGTACAGGCATGCCGGCCATGGCGGCATCGGCTTTTTCTGCTTTCCAGCCGCGGATGCCGGTGAACCAGCGACCGTTGTATTCACGGCTTTCGATATCGAAACTGAGGGTAATGGTGTCGCCTACGTTGAGAGGATACTGGTCGGCGCGTTCGCCGAAGAAATCGAAGTGGACTTTCTTGGGGTAGTTCTCAAGAGTCTCAAGTACGTATTCTCTCTTTTTCCACGGATTGCCTGCCTTCGAAGTTCCTGATATCTCGGGGAGCACGGCAATGATTTTTCCTTTTACTTCCATTTTTTATATTTTGCTGTATTGATTTTTTGTATTTCGCAAAGTTGCTGACTACAAATTTAACAAACATTCCCGCTTGTGCCAAAAATTATCGGTATTCTTTTTGAACATTTGCTCCGTGTTAGTTACTTTTGTGTAAAAATAATAATAACTATGGCAAAGAATGATGACTGGTGGACTTCGCCCACCGAGGCGGATAACGGCTCTCTGATAATGGTGACCGGACGCCGCGATATTGATAAATTCAGGGATAATCCGAAATTTTCAATCCGTGTGGAGGTGACTTGGAAATATGACGGCGAGTCAAACGGCATGCCCGATACGGCCACATCGCAGCTTATGGAGGAGGTGCACGACGCGCTTGCCGCTGTGTTTGACAAAGACCCTGTGGCGGTGCTGACCGGTATCTACACAGGCGACAACCGCCGCGACTGGGTGTTCTACACCCTGTCGACACACATCTTCCAGAAGAAACTCAACGAGGCGTTGGCTGCGTTTCCGCTTCTTCCGCTCGAGATATATGCCGAAAACGACCCTGACTGGGCGGAATATGCCGAGATGCGCGAGCTCTCGGAGATTTCGGCGTCAGACGATGACTGACGCCGATGCCATCTATTCCCTTACGGCAATGGCATTGAGCGCACGCAACACATTGCACAGCGTCGAGCTCCAGTAGGCCTTGAAGTCATCGCTTACCGATGCAAGGGCGAGCGATACGGTCTCGTCGGTGGTGTCACGCACGGTGGCAAGGAAATTGTAGAGCACCTGAAAGATGTCGGCCAGGCCTTCGGCTATGCTTGCCGACACCGGAGTGTCGCTGAATTTCATATCCTCTTCGAATACTTCGAGATATACGTCATCGGGGCCGAACAGCTGCTCCATGCCGCGCCTTACAGCGTCGTAGTAGTCCTCTTCGAGGGCTGCGTCGATGTAGGCGTCAAAGTGGTCGTCATCGTCAACGGCGAGGTCGGTTGCCGATATATAGAGCCGCGGCAGGAGTTTGAGCATCGTCCTGACGAAATCGCCCTGTTCGTATTCGCGGGCATTCTCTACGGCGTTGCAATATTCGTGGGCAAGGCCGGTGAATGCTATGGAGTTGGAGTTAAGTGCCATATAGTTTTTTCTTTTTTATATAATCATATACCCTGTCGGGCATGAAAATGTTCATGTCAAGGCCTTCTGCGAGTTTGTTGCGAAGGAACGTGCTTGACAGGTCGACGGTGGGCGCATCTATTTTAATGACATTGGCGGGGAGCGACGAGGCATCGATGTCGTAGCCCGGGCGAGGGTAGACGATGACGCCGTATCGCTCTATTATCTCACGGGATGCGCGCCATCTGTCGAACACGAGCCAGTTGTCGCTGCCTATTATGATTGATATTGACGCATCGGGATAGCGACCGGCGAGCAGCCTGAGTGTGTCGATAGTGTAGGACGGCTTAGGCATTGTCAGCTCTATGTCGCAGGGGGTGACGCCGGGGCATCGCATGCACGCGAGGCGCAGCATCTCCATGCGGTCGGTGTCTGAGGCGAGGTCGGTGTTGCCCGCTTTGAGCGGATTGAGCGGGCTGACGCACATTAGAACTTCGTCGAGATGCGCGGCCTGCCTTACATAGTCGGCCACCATGAGGTGGCCGATATGCACGGGATTGAATGACCCTCCCATCAGCGCTATGCGGCGTTGTTGTTGCATTGTTCTGACGCGATGTAGCGGGATTATTTGCAGTTTATGAAGCCGGTGATGACGCGCTCGGTGTCGTCAATCGCTTTTTCGAGATTGTCGTTGACAACCACGGTGTCGAACTCGGGCGCGAGCGAAAGCTCGAACTCGGCGCGCGATATGCGTTCGTCGATTACCTCGCGCGATTCGGTGCCACGGTTTTCCAGACGGCGGCGAAGCTCTTCGACCGACGGCGGCATGATGAATATCGAAACGGCACGTTCGCCGTAGAGTCTCTTCACGTTTATGCCCCCTTTGACGTCGATGTCGAGCACGATGTTGCGTCCGGCATCGAGCGCACGGTTGATTTCGCTTTTAAGTGTGCCGTAGAAGCGGCCGGGATACACCTCCTCATATTCCAGGAAGTCGCCGGCGGCTATGCGGTCGTGAAACTCAGCCGAGGATAGGAAATGATAGTGCACTCCGTCGACCTCTCCCGCACGCGGCTTGCGGTTGGTGGCCGATACGGAGAATGTCATGTCGATGTTGCCACGCTGCGTAAGGTCGTGTATGATTGTCGACTTTCCGCACCCTGAGGGCGCTGATATTATGATAAGTTTTCCTGACATAGGTATTTGGCTTTATATGTTTGTTGGTTCGGGTTGTTGTGGCCGGTCTCAGAGCACGTTGAGCACCTGCTCCTTGATTTGCTCGAGCTCGTCTTTCATCTTTACGACGATAATCTGCATCTCGGCATGGTTGCTTTTTGACCCGAGAGTGTTGATTTCGCGACCCATTTCCTGCGCGATAAATCCGAGTTTTTTCCCCTGTCCGGGCTCGGTGCCCATCGTCTCGGTGAAATAATCGAGATGCTGGCTGAGACGCTGTTTCTCCTCGTTGATGTCGAGCTTCTCGATATAGAATATCATTTCCTGCTCGTAGCGGCCGCGGTCATAGTCGGCCTGCGGTATCTGAGCGAGTGCGTCCTCGATGCGGGCGCGTATCCTGGCGATGCGCTCGGTCTCGTATTTAGGCACTTCGGTCAGCAGTCCGGCGATGCGGCTTATGCGTGTAGCGAAGAACTCTTCAAGTTTCTTGCCCTCTTTGGCGCGGAACTGGCACAATGCGTCGCAGGCAGCATCGACAGCTTTGAGCAGTGTGGCGCGGTCGTCGTCATCGATGGCGTCAACGCTGTCGCTGTGAATCACGTCGGGTAGCCGCAGCAGCACGGCATACCAGTCGGCAGGCGCGGGCAGTCCGAGTTCCTGCGACATGCGTTCAATCTGAGCCTTGTAGGCGGCTGCCTTCTCAATGTTGATGCTGATGTCGGAATTTACGCCGAGAGTCTCTACCGTGATTGCAAGGTCTACCTTGCCGCGTTCAATGCGCGAGGCTATGAGATTGCGGCATTCGACCTCCATTTCGCGGTAGGCCGACGGCATGCGGCTTGAAAAATCGAGCTGCTTTGAATTGAGCGTCTTTATCTCAACAGTGAATTTTCTTGAACTGTTTTCGGCTACGCCTTTGCCGAATCCTGTCATTGATAATAGCATATCGAATAGATTTATTTTCTACAAAATTACACATATACGCGGAAAAAACGTAACTTTGCATTAAAAATTTAGAGAGTCCCGTAAAAATATTTTGACAATATGACAATACTTAACATAGAGACTTCGACCGATGTCTGCTCCGTGGCGGTCACTTACGACGGTATGGTACTATGCCACCGCGAGGATTTTGCAGGACATAATCATGCCACGCTGCTGAGCGGATTTATAAAGGATTGCCTCGACCACATCGCTGCCCATGAGATGAAACTTGATGCCGTGGCGGTGAGTATAGGCCCCGGAAGCTATACCGGCCTGCGTATCGGGCTCTCGGAAGCAAAGGGCCTGTGTTATGCCCTCAATATCCCGCTGATCGGTATCGACACGCTTAAGACTATGGCTGTGGAAGTGATGTTCACCCATGACATCGAGGGGGACGAACTGTTCGTGCCTATGATCGACGCGCGCCGCATGGAGGTGTATACCGCAGTCTACGATATGGCTCTTGACACTCTCGTGGCTCCGACTCCACTGATACTTTCGCCTGAAGCGTTTGACACATATCTTGCCGACCGCAAGCTGCTTGTTTTCGGCAACGGGTCGGACAAGGCGCGCGATGTAATCACTTCGCCGAATGCCGTATTTGTCGGCGGGGTGCACCCTCTGGCGTCAAATATGCTTCCGCTTGCCGAGAAGGCTTTCATGCGGAAAGATTTTCTTGACCTTGCATACAGTGTGCCGCTGTATCTGAAAGAGTTTCAGGCCACAAAACCTAAGAAACTGTTTTAACGCAATCAGTTGAAGTGTATATAAAAGCAGGCCGGCGGGGTGATATTTTCCGCCGGCCTGAGTTGTATATGTTGATATCAGATAAGGGCCTGATTTATCAGTCTTCCTGAGCATTGGCCGTTTCAGCGGCTTTTTTGCTCTTGTAGTCTGAAACGACTTCGTTGATGAGTTCCTTGACTTCCTCTTCGGCTTTCTCCTCTTTGAGGTCGTTTATAAAATCGTTGTGCATGCACATGCTTCCGAATGCCATGAGATAGCCGAGTGTGCTTACCGATGAAAGAACTATCGTGACGAGCTTGAAGTTTTCTGCAATCCATTTGCCTACTGCAAACCCTTTGCTGTAGCTTACTTCGATGTAGTCACCCCTCGATTTCATGGATACGCCATGCCCTTCCATAGCGCTCATAGCAAGCACTATTGCGACCACAAGCAGGATATTGCATACGGCGGCTGTGCCTATACCCATTGCTGCTGTATCAAAAAATTTGTCTTCTTTATCCTTTTCCTGTTTGAGAGAGAAGTAGAAGATTGCAGGCCCTAACAGCCAGAGACCATCCCATATAAGAGCTTTGGCACTTACGGGATCCGTATCTTCTTTAATCACGAACATAGATACAACAGATATTATAGCCCAGAGAATGAGAGCACCGCCGGCCGAACGGACTCCGGTCTCGAGATGCCCCATCCGGCATAATGTGTTGCCCGCACCAATAAGGCCGGCGCCCCATAATATAAGGCCTATTATCATTGAAACTTCGCTCAAAGTCGTCAGTGAGTCGGTCTCTTTAACTGACATGATGATGTCAAAAATGGAGCTGATTAAGCAGTTCGCGGCTCCGATCGCGGCAATCTTAAACGATTTGCCCAGCATAGCCTTGGCTTCCGGGCGGTTAATAGCAGTTTGTTCCATAAAGATTGATGTTGATATATTTGATATTTTACAAATATATTAACAATCTCTCAAATTACCCCCCTCTAATATTAAACACGATAAGCATAGCTTACTTTGTATCTATAAACCATACAGGCTGCGCCGTAGATTCGGCGCAGCCTGTATGGTTTATAGTGGTGAATTAACTTTCGGTTATTTCAGGTTTTCAACGAAAGTGCGGAGGTTTTCATTCTCGGGATTGATTTCGAGAAAGCGGGTGTAGTAGGCTTTTGCCTGCTCACGGTCTTTGCCGAGGTTATATTTGCCGAGGAGATTGAGGGCGAAGATATAATCCTGTTTGCGGGCAGTTACATTTTCAGGGTCAGAGTCGAGCTGTTCGATGATTTTGATGAGTTGCTGCTCGATGTCATCGTTCATCTCATTGTTGTTGGCGATAAGGTAGATGCGGCTGCGGGTGGTGAGCACCTGAAGGTTATCGGGCACTTTGTTGTAGACCTCTTCGATAGCCGCGATAGCTTTCTGCGAGTAGTCGGCATGCTCGGGCGATTCAGCGTCAGAAGTGGCTGCTGCATTCTGGTAGCGGCGGGCGAGTATCATCACGTCGTTGGTGGTGTGCTCGGGATCCATGTCGATAAATTTCTGCTGGGCTTCAGCTGCTTTGCCATACATTTTCGCTGCGGTATAGGCCTGGCTGATGTCCTTGTAGAGCGATGCTTTTTCAGGGGCGAGAGTCAGAGCTTTTTCATACTGCAGTACGCCGATGGAGTCTTGGCCGAGCGCGATGTACATGTCGCCGTATGTGGTGTAGTCATTGGGAACGAACTCACCTGTTGTCTGGAAAAATTTGTCACCCTCTTCGATGGCTTTTTCAGGCTGTTCGAGAGCTGCATAGTTGAGCATGCGCATACGCTTCATGTAGAAGTTATCGGGGTCTTCTGCGAGGATTTTTGCGGCAAGTGCGTTTGACTCGTCATATTTTTTTCCGAAGTAGAGGAGACCTACATAACGCTGTTCGTCGCGCTTGAAGTGGTTGGGGTTCTGGATGTATTTGCCATACTGCTCGGCAGCCATGGTGAGCTGGTCGTTGTCGTAGTATTTTTCGGCGAGCTCGCGCTGTGCGAGGGCTGAGTTGGGCTGAAGTTCGAGAAGTTTCTTGAGGCCGTCAATCGCATAGTTGGGGTTGACGGGGAAATATGTGCGTGCATATTTTACGAAAGCTTCGGGATAGTTGATGCCGTCAGTGGCGCTCATGGCCATTTCATAATATCCGGCGGCGTCACCTACGTTGACCGGAGCGAGCATGTCGGCTTCGAGGATGTATACCGCGGGGCAGACTTTGTCGGCTTTACGTGCATCGGCAATATATTTCTTAATTTCTTTCTGATAGGCTGTGGCGTCGGCATTGTAGAACGCACGGGCGATGTCGGTAAGGAGCACTGCGTCTTTTTTGTTGAGCTTTGCGGCCTGTTTGAAGAAATCGTCGGCAGCTGACTTGTCGCCCTGCTGAAGCGCTATTTCACCGAGACCGACGTAGTTGTAGCCGTTGTCGGCGTTGATTGAAATACCTTTCTCGAAGAACTCTTTTGCATTTGCGTAGTTCTGGCGCTGGAATGCTATCTGGCCGAGGTAGAAGTTTGCCATTGACTTGTCGGTGGCAGCATCACTGATGGTGCGGTTGATGATTATTTCCGCTTCATCGGGCTGGTCGGCGCGATAGTACTCCACTGCATCTTTAAATCCTTGGGCAGAGCCGGTGAAGGCTACTGCTCCGAGCATGAACGCTAATAAAGTTTTTAATTTCATGTTGTATTATTTGTTTTGATTATTTTTTCCGTCGGTAATATAACGATTATTTATTCCGGATGTTGTACGCCTTGCGGCTGCTACGGTATTCCGATTGTAAAATTACTAATTTTTATCTTTTGACGCAATGCCGAGGCTGTCGTTTAATTGCTATAAAACAAAAATTTTTAATTTATTGAGGCAAATTAACATATTATGACCTGCTCGCCGGTGTTTTCGTTGAAATGCTGCGGCGATGATTTCTTTTACGGGTTGCTGATGTCAGTCGACATTGACTATGCGCGGACGCATTGCGGCAGGAAGCACGCCAGTCATCTGTATGAGTTTCTGTCCGGCATATCCTGTCACGAATGTGAAAAATCCGCTTTGCGTGGCGTTTTTGTATCCTGTGACAGTGAGATAGATGGGACGGAAGAGCGGATATGAGCCGTCATAGATGTAGGCTTGGTATGGTTTTTTCCCTTCGCCCGGCAACTGTCCTTTTCCGGCAACGGCGAGAACCTTTATGTCGGGGGTGAAGCCCAGGTTGGTGGTGTCGTTCTTCTGTGAGGCTGACGCAAGTTCTTCGGTCGACATGTCGACGCCCTTCAGGTCTGATGAAATCCAGCTGACACCGATGATGCCAAGGGCGCCTTTGCGCTGGGCTACAGTCTGAACTACTTTGGCGTTGGAATTCTGTGCGAACACGTTTTTGCCGAAAGGCTGACCGTTCATTATGCTGTCGGTCATATAGCGTATGGTGCTTGAGCCGTTGTAGTCAAACACAATGTCGATGTTTCCCGATTTGTTGCCTGGCTCGACCCATTTCCATTCGGTTATCTCACCTGAAAGTATCTTGCTTAGGTCGGCAGTGGAGATTTCGTTGACCGGGTTGTCGGTGTTGGCTATTATTGCGACGGCATCTACCGCTATCATTTTGGAACGTGGCTGGCGTTTGCGCAGTTCGAGATAGCGCATCTCTTCGTCGGTCAGCGGACGCGATGTCACCGCAAGCTTGGTGTTGTTGGTGTGGAGCAGTGAGTCGATACATTGCTGCTCCGGAATGAAGCGTGCCAGTATGGAAGCGTTGGGATACTGGTATTCAAATACATTGATTTCCTGCTCCATGATGCGCTGGAACGATTCGTCGCAGGCCATGACGGTGACGCCGGCAGTGGCGGATACGGAATTGGGGTCCTGGCCGACTTTATATTTGCATCCTGCTGCAGCCGCAGCGAGAACTGCGGCTGCAATTGCAACTGTTACCTTGTTTTTAAGCATTATGTTTTAATTAATCGGTGATGGGTGGTTATTGTTCGTCGTCGGGGTTGGTCGACTTGAAGAGGCGGTAGCCGCGTGATATGCCGTAAAGGATGAATATCGGGCCTCCGACCCAGCGGAGCCAGTTCCATGACGGGTCGTAGATTACGTTGAACCAGTTGAACAGCAACATCAATCCCACGAAGCCGAAAACCAAAATCATAAAAATGCCGAAGCATAGTCTGAGGGAGAAGGGTAATGCAGGCTTCTGACTCCCATAATTTCTTTGATTCATTGCCATTAGTTTTTTAGTTTGACATTTCAGATGTGTCAGGCATCTTCCTGTAAAGACTTATCGGATATGCTGTAAGTTCATCCCTACGGTAAGTGTGCCGCCCATCCGTTATTGATTACTTCTGTTATATATAATTGTAACGTTTTTATATAATTGTAACGTTCCGGGCGTCATAAAGTTCGTCATTTCCTGCCTGCTTCCGTCATGTCATTTTTCAGGAAATAAAGCTGTTGCCGCTGACGTAGTCCACGACGGCAACAGATGCCTGATGCATTGCCCAAAATTAATAAATTTTGGCAATGAAACTAATCTGTCGTTATATAAAATATGTTAACGGCAAAGCCGGTTTTTCATAACGTCACCTGGTCGATTTGTTCGTCGGTCGGCGACGGAGTGTGTGTCAGTAGCAGTTTTATATCTGTCAGAATGTCGCGCAGCCCCCGGTTGATAAGGTGCATGCTGTTGTGCCCGAGATTTGAGTCCTGCAGTTTCCCAAGCCATATATTGCAGAAATGCAGCGCTTCATCATAGATATGCAGTCTGAGCAGGATTGATACAATGACGGCGATAATCGGGAGCTCCGACGGTGTGAGCACCGGCGATTTGAGGTTGTCGATCAGAAAGTCGTAGGCTTCCCGGTAATGTGCGTTGTGGTACAGCAATTCGATAAACACCATTTTGCCCTGCATCGACAAGGGGAATGACTGCTGATACCAGCGCATATAGTGCAGTGCCGCAGCTTCGCTGCCGGTGCGGCACAGTTCGCTGACGTGCATTATGGCTTCATTCTCGTCGGCGTCCGTATTGGCGTAGTAGTGCGAGAGGGTTTCGTCGGCTTCATCCGGAAAGGTCGACAGCATCTCGCACAGCAGCGATGTGTCGGAGGGGTCGGCCTGGAAAAGCGTGCGTATAAGCTCGGCGCATTTTGCCGTGTCGCCTTTCATGCGGTAGGCCTCAAGCAGATTGCGGCGGGCGATGAAATATTCGTTGTCCACCTCCAATGCGTGCCTGAATGCGTTTATGGCTTCGTCAAAGCGGTTGAGCTTTAGGTAGTTGAAGCCTTCGATTGTGAGCAGTTCCACGTCGTCGGGTTCGAGAGCCTTGGCATAGTCGAGCGATGCAAGCGACTCCTCGTATTGCTCGCAGTTTGATTGCAGTTCGGCCATCAGCCCCCAATAGTCGGTATTGAACGGGTCGAGTTCGGTAAGCTCTTCAAGCAGAGGCAGCGCTGATGTCGACTGCAACTTGTTTTCTGCCATGCGGGCGATTTCAAAAAGGAGGGTGGGCGGATAGTCGCAGCAGTCGCGTACGCGGTCGATATTAGCTATAAGCCATTGTTCCTGTTCGAGATGTCTGACAAGGCCTACGAACTGTATGATTGACTCGTCGTCATCGAGGCGAAACCGTTCGAGAAGCTTTTCGAGCTCGCCTATGGCCTCTTCGGCCGGATAAGGGGCATTGGCGCGTATGCGCAGCACTTCCCACATTACCGACGGATTTGACCGCGGATGGTCAATGATGAACTGCCGCAACGGTTCGTTGCCCATGTTGGCAAGCCATATTGCGCGCCGTTCGAGCATTATCTCGCTGTCGGGAAACAGACGGTTGCCCAGAAGCAGAGCCTCCAGACGTATGTAGTCGTCGTGGACATCGCCGGCATAGTCGAAAATGTCGGCCAGGTCGCCCTCGTCGTAATATATTGAGATGTCGTTGTTGGCGAGTTCTCCGCGAAATTTATTGTAAAGCTTTTCTAACTGGTTGTCCATTCCTGTAAACTGAAATCAATCTTCCGCGGTTAGAAACCGCGGCTACTATACGAAATGATTTTTAAAATCAGGTGGATAGTAGTCGCGGTTTTTAATCGTGGTATATTTAAACCGGGTTATACAATACCCTCTATATGCGTCTTTTGATTACGCAATGTTGCAGTGGCTTATTTCTTCTGCTCTTTCTCCCAGCTGTCCTTGAGGGCGATAGTGCGGTTGAAGATAAGATTGTCGGGGGTGGAGTCGAGGTCGGGGGTGAAATAGCCGATGCGCTGGAACTGGAATTTGGTTCCGGTCTTGGCGTTCTCGGCCACAAACGGTTCGACTTTGATGCCTTCTACAATCTGGAGTGAGTCGGGGTTGAGCATGTCGCGGAAGTCGCGGTCGGGCTCGGCAGCGGGGTTTTCCACGTTGAACAGACGGTCGTAGAGACGGGCTGTAGCGTCGACGGCGTGGGCGGCCGATACCCAGTGCAGTGTGCCTTTGACCTTACGCTGGCTGCCGGGGAGTCCGGAACGGGTGTCGGGGTCGTATGTGCAGCGGAGTTCGGTGATGTTGCCGTCGGCATCTTTTATAACCTCTTCACATTTGATTATATACGCACCTTTGAGTCGGACTTCGCCGCCGGGTGCGAGACGGAAGAATTTCTTGGGCGGATTTTCCATGAAGTCGTCGCGTTCAATATATATTTCGCGCGAGAAAGGCATTGCGTGTGTGCCTGCATCCGGCTGTTCGGGATTGTTGTCCATCTCGACGGTCTCCACCATGTCTTCCGGATAGTTGGTGATGACTACTTTTACCGGATTGATTACGGCCATCACGCGGGTGGCGATGCGGTTGAGGTCCTCGCGTACGGCGTGCTCCAGAAGCGACACGGAGTTGAGCGCTTCATATTTGGTGTAGCCGATGCGCTCGATGAAGTTGCGGATTGACTGCGGGGTGAAACCGCGGCGGCGCATACCCGATACGGTCGGCATGCGGGGGTCGTCCCATCCGGCCACGAGGCCTTCCTTGACCAGTTGCAGGAGCTTGCGCTTCGACATCACGGTGTAGGTGAGGTTGAGTCGGTTGAACTCAATCTGGCGCGGACGGTAGGTCTCGTCGGCCAGCTCGTCGACAAAGTAGTCGTAGAGCGGACGGTGAGGCACAAACTCAAGCGTGCAGATAGAGTGGGTCACACCCTCGAAATAGTCGCTCTGGCCGTGGGCGAAGTCATACATCGGGTAGACTTTCCAGGTGGTGCCTGTGCGGTGGTGGGGGTGCTTGATGATGCGGTACATGATGGGGTCGCGGAAGTGCATGTTGGACGATGCCATATCGATTTTTGCGCGCAACACCCTCGCACCTTCCTCAAACTCGCCTGCGTTCATGCGCATGAACAGGTCGAGGTTCTCTTCCGGGGTACGGTTGCGGTAGGGGCTTTCGGTGCCCGGAGTTGTCGGAGTGCCTTTCTGTGCGGCAATCTCTTCCGAAGTCTGGTCGTCGACGTAGGCCTTGCCCTCTTTGATGAGACGTACGGCAAGGTCGAAGAGCTGCGGGAAGTAATCTGATGCATAATATTCGCGGTCGCCCCAGTCGAAACCGAGCCATTTGATATCCTCTCTGATGGAGTCGACATATTCCACATCCTCCTTGACGGGGTTTGTGTCGTCGAAACGGAGGTTGCAAGTGCCGCCGAATTTTTCCGCTACGCCGAAGTCCATGCAGATGGCTTTGGCGTGGCCGATATGGAGATAACCGTTAGGCTCCGGCGGGAAACGCGTATTGAGTCGTCCGCCGTTTTTGCCTGCCTGCAGGTCGTCATATACAAGCTGTTCTACAAAGTTATAGCCTTTGGAGCCTTGGTTCTCAGTGTTTTGAGTCTCGTCAAGCCGAGTGCTGTTATCCTTGATTTCCGCCATTTGGTTAAAATTTATGATATTTTACTGATTTCGAAAATGCAAATTTAAAGAATATCTGTAAAAAATACGCCCGTTGCATTCGCTTTTTTTGCATTATTGTTAAAAATACTTAGTAAAACCCGATAAATGGCACAATGTTAGATGATATATTGAAAGAAAGCGTTAAATTTGTCACAAATATCTGCGTCTTAGCGGCGCGATGGCCGGAATGCAATTCCGGAGTATTGAATATCAGGAATATAAATAATTCATCATGCAATTGTATTCTATAAGGAAATATGCAATCGGAGCTGCGGCTCTGATGACTGTGGCTCTTGCGGCCACGTCACAGAACAATATCGTTGAAGAGGTGGCGTGGGTAGTCGGAGACCAGCCTATCTATAAATCGCAAATCGAGGAAGTGTATCAGCAGATGCGCTACGAGCGTACGCCAATCGACGGCGACCCATATTGCGTAATTCCCGAACAGCTGGCCATCGAGAAGCTTTATCTCCATCAGGCCGATATCGACACAGTTGAAGTGCAGGACGCGATGGTGACACAGCAGGTGGAGTCGCGCATCAACATGTTGATCGAAAATATCGGCTCGAAAGAGAAAATCGAGGAATATTTCCGCAAACCGTTGCCCGAATTCCGCGAGCAGCTCGCCCAGACTATCCGCGACAACTACCGCATAATGCAGGTACAGGAAAAAATCACCGAAGGCATCAAGACCACGCCTTCCGATGTGCGCCGCTATTTCAACAACCTTCCCGAAGACTCCATTCCGATGGTGCCTCTGCAGGTAGAGACTCAGATTATCACGCTTAATCCCGAAATACCGCGTGCGGAGATTGAAGATGTAAAAGCCCGTCTGCGCGACTACACCGACCAGGTGAATAGCGGAGTGAAAAGTTTTTCCACGCTTGCCATACTTTATTCGGAGGATCCTGGGACCTCGCAACGCGGAGGAGAGACCGGCTTGCTCGGACGTGTGCATCTCGAACCTGAATACGCGGCTGTCGCATTCAACCTCAGCGACCCGAAGAAAGTGTCGAAAATTGTCGAGACACAGTATGGTTTCCATATCATACAGCTGATTGAGAAACGTGGCGACCGTATCAATACCCGCCACATACTTCTTCGTCCGAAAGTTTCTGACGCCGACCTTACCAAAGCTATCAACCGCCTTGACTCGATTCGTACTGATATCGTTGACGGTAAATTCACCTTTGAAGAGGCTACCCCTTATATATCGCAGAATAAGAATACGCGCAACAACCGCGGCGTGATGGTCAACAGCAACAACGGAACCATCCGCTTCGAAATGAGTGAGCTGCCGGCCGAAGTGGCAAAAGAGGTCGATAAACTCGAGCCTGGAGAAATCTCCATGCCGTTCATCATGACCGACCCCGAGCGCAATACGGAAGTGGTGGCCATAGTGAAACTTTCCAAACGCATTCCGGCCCACAAAGCGAATATGGCTGATGACTATCAGTTGATAAAAGGAATGTGCGAGTCTTCGCTCAAGGCAAAAAAACTGACCGACTGGCTCGACAAGAAAATCAAAGACACCTATGTGCGCATTGAGGACGGTTGGGACAACTGCGAATTCAAGCACTCCGGATGGCTTAAACTGAAACGATAACCTATACCGGCGGCTTCCGTAGCGCCATGTGTCCGTACAATAGACTGCGATGACAAAGCGTCCCGTATCAATATTCCTGTTCATTTTGACATTAGTGCTGATTACTATTGTCAGCCCGTCGCGCGCACAGAATGCCCGTCGCGATACTACGCCTATAGTGCCCGTCATTCCGGGTGCCGACCACAGCAATCCCGACCGCGTGTTTCTCGAGCATGCCGACAGGCTGCTGTCGCGCCCCGGTATCGACTATCAGATACTTGTCGGTGATGTGCGGTTCAGACGCGGCGGCATGTATATGTATTGCGACAGTGCCCACTTCAGTGAGGTTACAGGCAACTTCGACGCTTTCGGCAACGTCAGGATGGAGCAGGGCGACACTCTGTTCATATATGCCGACCAGCTTGCTTATGAAGATTCAATAAAACTTGCCGTGCTTTATGCCGACGACGGAAGGAATGTGAGACTTATCAACCGGGACGTGACGCTTGAGACCCCTGTATTCAACTATGATATGGGTATCGACCTTGGTTATTATGAGCATGTCGGCGGTAAACTTTATGACGCGCTCAATACCCTGACGTCGCTCAACGGCGAATATAATCCGACATCAAAAGAGGCTATATTTACCGGGAATGTTCACCTGACAAGCCGCAACAGCAACAATGGCGACACTCTTGAGATATATACGACCAATCTTTATTACAATACTCTGACGCATATCGCGCAGATGGACGATGAGTCGACCGTGAAAAATGCCGACGGTGTAATCTACACATCAAATGGCGAGTATGACACAGAGTCGACGTACACCCGTCTATACAACCGTTCTACAGTGGTGTCGATGATGAGCAGCAGTCCGGGCACTACACTTACGGCCGATACTATATTCTATGACCGCAAGCTCGGTCGCGGTGAGGCATTCGGCAACATGATATTGACCGACACCGTCAACAAAATGATAATGGAGGGCGATTACGGATATTTCGACAGCATGATTGACAGCGCATTCGTCACCGGACGCGCACGCGTCATTCAGTATCGTCCGACGGGCGACCGTGATTTCGACCCCGACAAGGTGGATACTCTCTATGTCAATGACACCTTTACACGTTCGATGGAAACCATCTATCTGCATGGCGACACAATCCGTGCATTCCGCAATATCATGCAGCGCAATGATACGGTTTATTATGATATGCCCGAACTGCCAGTTGAGGCCGTCGCCGATTCATTGTCATCGGCAATTGACAGTGTGCGGCCGGCTGTTGCGGATTCGCTTGGAGTTGTATCCGACAGCATCGCAGCCGCTCTCCCGTTGCGTTTCAATGTAAGGGAGGTATCCGATACCATACGTTATGTAGTTGCGGCTCCGCATGTCAAATTCTATCGCAAGGATATGCAGGGACTGTGCGACTCGCTTACATATGTGTCGGCCGATACAATGATATACATGGATTACAGTCCGATAGTGTGGAGTGAGAACCGTCAGATTTCCGGCGATGTGATACAGATACACCTCAAAGAGAGTGAGGCCGGCAGTCAGGACTCCGGCGAGAAATCAGGAATGGCGCTTGACCGCGCCACTATTCCTACGGGTGGCTTTATGGCTGAAATGATAGAGGACGGTTATTTCAATCAGTTGAGCGGCAAGGAAATGGTAGCATTGTTCAGCGAAGGACAGCTGAGGCATCTCGATGTCAACGGCAATGTGCTTGCAATCACATTCCCGGAGGAAAATGACTCTACCATCAACAAGGTGCTGAACATCGAAAGCTCGTTCCTCGCAGCCGATTTCAAGGACAATACCATAGAGCGGATGAAACTGTGGTCGGAGACCAATGCTACGGTAACGCCGCTTTATCTTGCAAAGAAATCGATATTTTTCCTTCCGGCATTTAAATGGAATGCTGTTCACCGGCCTGAAAATCCCGATGATATATTTGACTTCCCCGAAAGCCTGCAGGAACTTTTTGATGCGGCCCGTAGCCGGGGACCGATATCCGACAGGAAGCTGTCGCAGCCATCACCGGTTCAAGAAGCGGGGGTAATGCAGACGGACAACGTATCCGGGCAATTACCTTCTGTCAGTAAGCCGGTGGAAGATATTGTTGACCAACCATAATCTGAGTTAATCATGAATACATCTGTTAAGCATCCGCAGGTCGACGACCTGATGGGTTTCCTTGATAATTCGCCGTGTAATTTCTATGCAGCCGCCAATGTGGCGAAGATGCTCGATGAGGCCGGTTTCCGGCGACTCGATGCCGCCGACCATTGGGAACTGCGTAGCGGAGGCAAATACTACATAATGAAAAACGGTACGGCCGTATTCGCTTTCTGTGTCGGCACAGGCGAGGCTCATAGCGGCTTCAGGATAATATCGGCCCATAGCGATTCGCCCGGTTTCCGTATCAAGCCTCATGCCGGCATGATGTGTGAAGGGGGTATCGTGAAACTCAATACAGAGGTGTACGGCGGCCCGATACTCTACACGTGGTTCGACCGACCGCTCTCGATAGCCGGCCGCGTGGTATTGCGCGGAGACGACGCGTTGCATCCGCGCTCGGTGCTCGTCAATTTCAAGCGCCCGTTGCTCACCATTCCGCATCTTGCCATTCATTTCAACCGCAATGTCAATGACGGCAACAAGCTGTCGAAGCAGAAGGATATGCTTCCGGTTATCGCTCAGATCAACGGACCTCTCGAGACCCGTAATTTCATGCTCGACATCATAGCGCGCGAACTTGAGGTCAGCATCAGTGACATTCTTGACTTCGACCTCACGCTCTACGATGTGACGCCGGCAATGACGGTAGGCTACAACAACGAGTTTATCACGTCGGGACGCATTGACGACCTGTCGATGGTGCATGCCGCTGTGACAGCGCTTGTGGCGGAGTGCGACAAACCTTCAGAAATGACACGTGTCGTCGCGATATTCGATAACGAGGAGACTGGCAGCGGCACCAAGCAGGGCGCAGCTTCGCCGGTGCTCTGCAATCTGTTGTCGCGTATCAACGACGCACTCGGCGGCGACAACGAGTCGATGCTGCGTGCGATAGCAAACTCATTCATGGTCTCGGCCGACAATGCGCACGGGGTTCATCCAAATTACGTCGAGAAGCATGACCCGACCAACCATCCGGTGCTCGGCGGCGGTCCTGTAATCAAAATCAACGCCAACTGCAAGTATATGACCGACGGAGACAGCGCGGCAGTGTTCCGTGCCATCTGCGAGGATGCCGGTGTGCCTTACCAGTATTTCGTGAACCATAGCGACGTGGCCGGGGGCTCTACTCTGGGCAACATCCTGACATCGCAGATTGACATACGCGGCGTAGACATGGGCGCAGCCCAGTGGGCTATGCACTCGGTGCGCGAAACAGCGTCAGTGTGCGACCACGAATACATAATCAAAGCCTTCTCCCAATTCTTCAAGTAAAAATTATAGTTCTATCAGTCAGGGGTATCGGATAAGTAAGCCGGGTCGGACAAGTATAATCTGCCCGACCCGGCGGTCATATACCGGAATATTATTTCGAGTATTTTTTGTATATCTCAAACAATTCATTTTCAGTGCCGGGACACATTTTTTCTACATCTCGGTCACGGAGTGCTCCTTCTATTTCGTTCATGGCATACAATAGTTCAATTTGTGCGTCATGTTCTTCGTCAGTGAGAGTGCCGTTTCCTTTCTTTTCTTCTATTTCTTTGAGTTCTTTGATACAGGCCTCGTACTGTCCGAGAAGCGATTTGACATCAGATTCGGAGAATGAGTTGCTGTTGATTTTCTGTGTCAGTTCGTGGGCTTTTTCTCCATTGTAGCCACCTGAGCAAGAGGTCATGGCAAACATGCCCGAGACGGCGAGTATCAGAAATAATTTTTTCATTGTAGTAATGTTGTCGTATTTGTTAAACGCTGATTGAGTATTGTGTATAAAATAAATTATGTGGTTCAATTATAGTCGTGTGCCGCGGAGGAATTCGTCGGCTGCCATGCGGCGTTTGCCGGCAGGCTGGAGCGACAATATTTCCACGGCCAGGTCGGAAGCTCCAAGGAAGAGATGTCCGTCGCGGGCGTAAACTTTTCCTTGTTGCGGGGCCGGGGCGGGTGATGGCGTTATGCGCGTTTCGAATATCTTGGCCGTGACTGTAGAGCCGTCGGCAAGCATTATGTCAATCCATGCGCCGGGGTAGGGGGAGAGTCCGCGCACGAGATTGTGTACTTCCGATGCGCTACGGGTGAGGTCTATGTGGCATGTATCGCGGAATATCTTGGGAGCCGGAGTCGGTTCGATGGCGCTGAACATGCTTTGTGGCATAGATTTTACCGTGCCGTCGACAATGGCGTTTACGGTGTCGAGTGTGAGTTGTGCGCCCAGGTGCATCAGTCGGTCGTGCACGGAGCCTACATTCTCGTCGTCACCTATCGTGATGCTCTGTTGCTGGATGACGTCGCCTGTGTCGATTTCATGTTTGAGGAAGAATGTGGTCACGCCGGTCTCCTTCTCGCCGTTGATTACAGCCCAGTTGATTGGGGCTGCCCCGCGGTATTTAGGCAGTAGAGAGGCATGAAGGTTGAAAGTGCCGAGTCGCGGCATCTGCCACACCACCTCTGGAAGCATGCGGAATGCTATGACGATAAAAAGATCGGCATTGAGGCTGCGGAGTTCGTTGACAAATGTCTCGTCCTTCAGCTTTTCGGGCTGAAGTAGATGCAGACCATGTTCGACGGCATATTGCTTTACCGCCGACGGGAGCATCTTGTGTCCGCGTCCGGCCGGCTTGTCGGTAGCCGTAACCACGCCTACTATGTTGAAACCGTTTTTTACGAGCAGATCAAGGCTCTCGACCGCGAAGTCGGGAGTGCCGAGAAATACTATTCTGAGATCTTCTTTTTTCATGCACTATGTGATTAGTTGTGTTTGTCCAATCTGTAGGGACGCACGGCTCGTGGCGTCCGCCCACATCTGATTTCGGACGATGATTTTCTGACGCATGAACCGTGCGTCCCTGCTATCTGGAGGCTATGCGACACCCTCCGCCAATTATGACATTCCCGTCAGCCTCGGGTCAGTATTTCCCAAAGCGGTTCGTCGGCAGGGAGAGGCGCCTCCACGCATATCGGTTGTTTCGACACCGGATGGATAAATTCAATCTTGCGGGCAAGCAGCGATATGCCGCCGTTGGGATTGCTGCGCTTGTCGCCGTATTTGAGGTCGCCTTTGATGGGGCATCCTATGGCCGACAACTGTACGCGTATCTGGTGCTTGCGGCCGGTCAGCAGATTGACCTCGATGAGGTTGTAACGGTCAGACTTGCCGATGAGGCGGTAGCGCAGACGGGCTTCCTTGGCATTGGGTCGTGGCGATGTGTAGGCATACGACTTGTTGGTGCGCTCCACGGTCGTGATATAATGCGTAAGCTCCCCTTCGGGCTGCTGCGGAGTGCCGCGCGATATGGCCCAATAGGTCTTGTGCACATCGCCGTTGCGGAACATCTCGTTGAGTCGTGTGAGCGCTTTTGATGTCTTGGCAAATACCACGAGCCCGGCCACCGGACGGTCGAGACGGTGAGCCACGCCCACAAACACGTTGCCCGGTTTGGCATATTTCTCCTTGAGCCATTGCTTTACGGTCTCGCTAAGCGGAGTGTCGCCGGTCTTGTCGCCCTGTACGATTTCGCCCACGGCTTTGTTGACGATGATGATATGGTTGTCTTCGTAGACTACCTCCATGTTGCAATAGTTGTAATTAAAAAAATCAGGGTGTGCCACAATGTCGTGCTGCGGCATTATGACACACCCTATGGGTCGGTTTACTGTTATCAGATGCCGAGGTCAGCCTTGACTGCGGCAATCTTGTTGTCGGCCTCGCTGATGGCCTTGTCGTATTCGGCATTGGTGGTCATGGTGCCTTTGACCTCGATGTAGAATTTGATCTTGGGCTCGGTGCCTGAGGGACGGATTGATACCTTGGTGCCGTCCTCGGTGAAATACTGGAGCACGTTTGAGGTGGTGGGCATGTCCATCTTCGATACGTTGCCGGAGGTCATGTCGGTGACATTGAGGTCGGCGTAGTCCTTGACGGTGACGACCTTGCTTCCGCCGAGCGATTTGGGCGGGTTTGAACGGAATGCCTTCATCATGGCGATAATCTCTTCGGCGCCCGATTTGCCTTTGCGCACTACCGAGATACCCTCTTCGCGTGAGAAGCCGTATTTGATGTAGATGTCCTGAAGCATCTGCAGGAAGTCCATGCCTTTGTCCTTGGCCCATGCGCAGATCTCGGCCATGAGCGAGATTGCCGATACGGAGTCCTTGTCGCGGGCGAAGTCTTCGGCAAGGAAGCCGTAGCTCTCTTCGCCGCCGCCGAGATAGCGTGAGGTGCCCTCATGGTCGCGGATGACGGCTGCAATCCATTTGAAGCCGGTGTAGCAGTCAAACATCTTGATGTTCCATGCGTCGGCGATGGCCTTGATTGTCTCAGTGGTGACGATGGTCTTGACGATATATTCGTTGCCTTTGAGCATGCCGAGCTCGGCATTGCGAGTCATCAGGTAGTTGAGAAGTATCATCACAATCTGGTTGCCGTTGATGAGCACATACTCACCCTTGTTGTCGCGGATGACGCATCCGATACGGTCGGCATCGGGGTCTGAAGCCACTACGAGGTCGGCGCCGACTTCCTTGGCCTTGGCGATGGCCATAGCCATTGCGGAGGGTACTTCGGGATTGGGTGATTCTACGGTGGGGAAATCGCCCGAAGGGATATCCTGTTCGGGGACATGGATTATGTTTGTGAAGCCGTAGTTCTTGAGCGAGTCGGGTATCATCTTGACACCTGTGCCGTGGATAGGAGTGTACACAATCTTTAGGTCGGCGTGGCGTTTGATTGCTTCGGGGCTCAGAGACAGACCCTTGATGGCAGCGAGGAACGCATCGTCGATTTCCTTGCCGATAATCTGGATGAGTTCGGGATTGCCGTCAAATTTTATTTCGCTGACGCTCTTGATTTTGTTTACGTTGTCGATGATGTTGACATCGTGGGGAGCGATGATTTGTGCGCCGTCGGCCCAGTAAGCCTTGTAGCCGTTGTATTCCTTGGGATTGTGTGACGCAGTGATGTTCACGCCGCTCTGGCAGCCGAGGTGGCGTATAGCGAACGAGAGTTCGGGGGTGGGGCGGAAGTCTTCGAAAAGATATGCCTTGATGCCGTTGGCCGAGAAGATGGCAGCTACGATTTCGGCAAATTTGCGTGAGTTGTTGCGCACGTCATGACCTACTACCACGCTGATCTGGGGCAGGTCGCTGAACGCCTCGCGCAGATAGTTGGCAAGACCCTGGGTAGCGGCGCCCACGGTGTAGATGTTCATGCGGTTGGAGCCTGCGCCCATGATGCCGCGCAGACCGCCTGTGCCGAATTCCAGATCTTTGTAGAATGATTCGATAAGTTCGGTCTTGTCTTCGGCATTGAGCATGCGCTCCACTTCTTTCCGGGTCTCTTCGTCATATCCTTCGCCGAGCCAGCCTTTGGCCTTCTCGGTAACTGTTTTAATCAATTCTTCGTTTTCCATTTGATTGTGTATGTTAGAATGTTGCTGGGTATTGTACAATCGCAACCCATGCCTTGATGCGGAGAGCAGGCATGGGTTGGATTTAAAAAGTTTTTTAGCGTGCAGCCATGAACATCTGGCCAGAAACGACTTCCTGATAAGCCATCAGACCGGCGTCAGACAGTTCGATAAGCTGGTACTGTCCGTTTGCATCGAGCATTTTTACGTGGCTGTCGTCAACGAACGACATCAGTTTCACGCTCTTGCCGTCAGCCTCGACGCTCCATGATTTGTCGGCAGAATCGAAATCGAGACGTACTACCGAACCGTCGTTTTCCGAGGTGATGGTGTAGCCTTTGCCGTCGCATTCCACAAGGTAGCGGCCATCTTGTCCGTCAATGACTTTCTTGCCCTGAGCCACGGGATTTTCGCCACTCCAGAATTCGATTGAGTTGAGCACGAGAACGTCGGCGAGCGCGGTCACTTCATATACGGGAAGTATCCAGAAACCGAAGAATATAAGTTCGTTGACAAATTTATTGCTTACGCCTTTGTTCCAGTTCAGAAGCTTGTTGGTGAGAGAGAAGCTACCGATACATGATGAGAAAGAGAACGATGCAGCCACAGTGAGTATCAATGCTGCGCTAAGATAAGTCTTTTTCATAAATAAGTGGTTGATAATGTTATCTATAGTTATAAGTTTCAGAGTGTCGCGCAGTGCCGTAGCGCTGGCGGAAGTTTGGAGTCAATAAAGGTACGAAAAATTAACTTAAAACATTGGATTTTTTTATTTTTTTTGAGTAAATATTTTTATGTCCGTATCAATGCCCGTGTCAGGCCGGTATCTCGCGCTTGAACCTGTCGTAGTATTTCATGATGCGGTCCACATAGCCGGCAGTCTCTCGTCCGCGCATGTAGCCGTATTTCACCACCGGATCATTGTAGTATTCGGGATTTGACTTCATGAGCACTGCTTTCTCCACATTGTCATCCCATTTGGTGGGGTCCATGCCATATTTTTCGGCAAGGGCCATTGCGTCGGTGACGTGTCCTATGCCTCCGTTGTAGCAGGCGAGTATGAATTTCTGGCGTTCACGGTCGTCGGGGACTTTTTTCATCAGCATTTTGTCGAGGTCATCGATCATCTTCACGGAAGTTGCGATTGACGACTCCGGGTCGTTCATTTTTTTGAGAGGAAGGTTATAGGCTTTGGCTGTGCGCGGCATCAGCTGCATGAGGCCGCGTGCTCCGGCCCATGATTTTGCCTTGGGATTGAAGCGGCTTTCCTGAAAGCTCTGCGATGCAAGCAGACGCCAGTCCCAGCCTATGGTCGACGCGTATTTCTTGAACCAGTTGTCGTACTTCGATATCGTCCCGTCTGTCAGGTCAAGCGACATTGCCACCTGAGGGGCTTTCGCCTGCTCGAAATAGCGCTTGTGGAGTTCGGCGACAGTGGCGCGCGACTGGTCGGTGTCGAGCCAAGCGTCGATTGAATCGCCGAGCCATGCATATTTTGTCGATACCGCCCATGCCGATGCCTGCGGAAAACTTACATCTACCGAAATGTCGAGCGTCGGGAAATAAGTCGCGTTGATTTGCGCTATGTCGTTGTCGACGATAGTAAGCGGAACTCTTTGGTCGGCCACCATCTCTATCAGAGCTTCCGCATCGATAGTGTCGGTGTCGATGGCGTTTATGATTATGCCTCCTCCAAGTTCGTCGTCGAGATTTTGCAGACGGAACAGATATTTTGTGCCATCCTCTACGGCTACCTCATGTCCGGGCAGGTCGGTCACGTCGGTAATCTGGGCTTTCCCTTCGATTTTTGGCTGAACGAGCACCTGGTGTGTCTCATTGCGTGGCCCGCATGGCACGAGCCGGTCCTTGTATTCCGTTATTTCCGGTATTTCGTATGCTATGAGGTCGACACGTCCGCTGTCGAGCATCTCTATGGCGCGGTGCACCGATGGCGCGACTTCAATCTTCAGTTCCATCCCTTTGTCCTGGGCGAACTGATATATCAGGTTGTAGTCATAGCCCATCGGCTCGTCGCGGTAGATGAAATATGAGCTTGGAGAATATAGCGTGGCGACTACAAGGGTGTCGGGGAGAGCATGGCCTGTGAGCCGTTCTCCGGCTGTGCCCTCGCTTTTGCGGCAGGATACAGCAGAAGTAGCGAGTGCCAATGTCACCGCCAGCGTTGTAAGCTTTCCTGTTCTGTATGGTCTGTTGAAATTAAACACGTGGATTGAATTTAGAGGGTGTCTCATAATTGGTGAACCTCACGTTTATTCCAACGCATCCGACGGTAAAAAAGTTTGTTGTATGCGCCACATCGGAGTGTATAAACGGCGTAGCCGCCGAGTCAATGTCGGTTCATTGACTCGGCGGCTGCTTTGTGTCGCGGTGTTGTCGCTTAATATTCGAATGTGCCTTTTTCGGATATGATTGTGAGGCGGTTGGCGGGAGCGTCTTCGACGCGTCCTACGATGCGTGCCTCGATGCCGAATTGCTCCGCAGTCCTGATGACTTCTTCGGCATGTTCAGGCGCAAGATATATTTCCATGCGGTGGCCCATGTTGAACACCTTGTACATTTCCTGCCAGGGAGTGCCCGACTCGCGCTGGATAAGATCGAACAGCGGCGGCACGGGGAAAAGGTTGTCCTTGATGACATGCTTGTTGTCGACGAAATGCATCACTTTGGTCTGCGCTCCGCCCGAGCAGTGCACCATGCCGTGAATGTCGCCGCGCATCTTGTCGAGTATGGCCTTGATGACGGGGGCATAGGTGCGGGTGGGCGACAGAACGAGCTGTCCGGCATTGACGGGAACGCCTTCGACGGCGTCGGTCAGGTGTGCGCTGCCTGAATATACGAGTTCCTGAGGCACTGAGGCGTCGTAGCTTTCCGGATAGCGTTCGGCGAGATATTTGCCGAACACGTCATGGCGGGCTGAAGTAAGGCCGTTGGAGCCCATGCCTCCGTTATATCCGCTCTCATAAGTGGCTTTGCCGTATGATGCGAGACCGACGATAACATCGCCTGCGGCAATGTTGGCATTGTTGATTACGTCGCTGCGGCGCATGCGGCAGGTCACTGTGGAGTCGACTATGATGGTGCGCACGAGGTCGCCTACGTCGGCTGTCTCGCCGCCTGTAGAGTAGATTGACACTCCCTGTCCGCGCAGTTCTTCGAGAAGTTCCTCGGTGCCGTTGATGATGGCTGAAATCACTTCGCCGGGTATGAGGTGCTTGTTGCGTCCGATGGTCGACGAGAGCAATATGTTGTCGGTGGCGCCTACGCAGAGCAGGTCGTCGATATTCATTATCAGGGCGTCCTGGGCTATTCCTTTCCACACGCTGATGTCGCCCGTCTCACGCCAGTATACATAGGCGAGCGACGATTTTGTGCCCGCTCCGTCGGCGTGCATGATGTTGCACCACTCGGGGTCGCCTCCGAGTATGTCGGGAATAATCTTGCAGAATGCTTTGGGGTAAAGTCCTTTGTCTACGTTCTTGATGGCGTTGTGTACATCCTCTTTCGATGCCGATACGCCTCGGAGATTATATCTTTGGTCAGTCATTGTGATGAAATATTTTTTACCTTAAAGTATGAAGTAGAGATAAATCAGCGACACCGGCACTACGAGCAGCAGCGAGTCGATGCGGTCGAGTATGCCTCCGTGGCCCGGTATCAGCTTGCCGGAGTCCTTTACGCCGCATGTGCGTTTGATCTGTGACTCAACGAGGTCGCCGAGGGTGGCCGATATGGATACGAGTATGCCAAGACGGCACATGGCGCCGTAGTTCAGCATACCGAAATACTGTTCAAAACATCCGCGCATGACGAATGCCGCTATCACGCAGAAAAGCATTCCGCCCCAGAAGCCTTCCCATGTCTTTTTGGGCGATATGCGTTCAAAAAGTTTGTGGCGTCCCAGTGTGGAGCCCACGCAGAAAGCTCCGGTGTCGTTGACCCAGATGAACACCAGGATTGCCAGAACGATGTGGGGGGTGTAGATGAAGTATAAAGCGCTGAACAGAGCCAATGGCATTGCCACGTACATCTGCGCCATCATCGAGCGCGCAAGAGAGCTTACAGGATTGCGGTGTACGGCGTAAAGCTGAGACACGGTCCTTGCCGCCAGGAGCAATACATAGACCATCATTAGTGTCATGAATGCCTTGCCGGTGCCTGTGAAATATATTCCGGCTGCGACCTGGAGTATTATAGCGGCCGAGATGTCGAGCAACGATGCGAAACGCGGATATTTGCCCTCGCTTGTCATCATTGTAAACTCGAAGACGCCAACCATGGCAAGCAGGCTTGTCAGCAGTATTATCCAGACTCCTCCCGACAATACAGCCCCGACCAACAGACCTACATATATTGCCCCTGATATGGAGCGCGTTATGATGTTCTTTTTCTTCATAGTCAAAGAGATTGGGAGAGAACTTTCGCCAAAGTTAGCTATTTTTTCTCAATCGTCAATCATCGGCGTCCATTTTTTTGCCAATCGAGAAGCATGCGGCATGGCGGACTTGTGTATTCCGACGGCTTGACGATGTTGTTGCCGTAGACCACTATGTCGATGTCGATTGCCACAACTCCGGGAGTGCTGCGGTCGCGTCCGAGTTGCGTCTCGATTTGGTGTGTTACCGATTTCAGCTGCTCCAGTGACAGGGCCGATACCCCTGTCATAAGGCGGTTGAGGTAATCCGCTCCGCATCCGGTGAAATCGGGATTGTCGATGTCATGGGTTACGGTGACGTTGCCGATATGTCCGCGCAGTGCGTCCACGGCTTTGTCGAGGTTGCTTTTCCGGTCGCCTCTGTTGCTGCCGAGCATCAGGATTACTTCGTTATACTGGTCAGGTGCCATTTGTTATATGCCTTGTTGCGGTATGCCTTTCATGGACAGGGATATGCGTTTGCGTCGCTTGTCAACCTCGATGACTTTGACGCGTACGTGCTGGTAGAGTGTGAGGGCTTCCGACGGATGCTTTATGAATTTGTCGGATATCTGCGACAGATGCAGCAGTCCGCTTTCATGCACGCCCAGATCGACGAATGCGCCGAAGTCAGTGATATTGTTCACAATGCCCGGCAGCTCCATGCCCGGAAGGAGGTCGTCGATTGTCGCAATGCTTTCGTCGAACGAAAACGCTTTGGCGCGCGTGCGAGGGTCGCGCCCCGGTTTCTCAAGTTCGGCGACAATGTCATTGAGCGTGGGCAGTCCCACCTTGTCGGTGACATACCTGTTGAGATCGAGGGCTTTGACGAGGTCGGGGCGTTTCACAAGATTTGCTATGTCTACTCCGGCGTCTTTGGCCATCGCCTTTACTATATGGTAGCTTTCAGGGTGTACGGCGGTGTTGTCGAGCGGATTGTCGCCAGTCGGTATGCGCAGGAAGCCTGCCGCCTGCTGGAACGCTTTAGCTCCGAGCCGCGGCACTTTAAGGATGTCTTCACGGCGGTTGAAATCGCCGTTTGCCGCGCGGTATTCCACTATGTTGGCGGCCATCGACGCTCCGATGCCTGCGACATATTGCAGCAACTGGGCCGATGCTGTGTTGAGGTCGACTCCGACTGAGTTCACACAAGCTTCCACGGTAGTGTCGAGCGACTCTTTGAGTTTCTTCTGGTCGACATCATGCTGGTATTGGCCTACGCCGATTGACTTCGGGTCAATCTTGACAAGTTCGGCAAGCGGGTCCATAAGCCGGCGTCCGATCGACACGGCTCCACGCACCGTGACGTCATATTCGGGAAATTCCTCACGCGCGATTTTTGACGCTGAATATACCGATGCACCTCCCTCGTTGACAACGAACACCTCGACCGGATGCGGAAACATTATCGACTTGAGGAAACGCTCGGTCTCGCGTGATGCTGTGCCGTTTCCGAGCGATATGGCTTCGATATGGTATGCTTCAACAAGATTGACGATTTTACGCGTGGCACCCTTGATGTCGAGTTTCGGGGCGGTAGGGTAGATAACGTCGTTGTGGAGCAGGCCGCCGTTGGCGTCGAGGCACACTACCTTGCATCCGGTGCGGAAACCGGGGTCAATGGCAAGTATACGCTTGCTGCCCAATGGTGAGGCAAGAAGCATCTGCCGCAGATTGGACGCGAAATTGCGTATGGCGGCTTCGTCGGCTTTCTCCTTGGCCTGCGCGAGCACTTCGTTCTCGATTGACGGACGCAGCAGCCGGTCGTATCCGTCGATTACGGCTCCTGATATGAAATCGGCCACCTCCTTGTTGGCGTCGCGACGCAGTATGCGACGTATGATTGTGTCGAGCAGACGCTGGTCGTCGACAACGATTTTCATCTTCAGCATGCCCTCGTTGATGCCACGCATTATGGCGAGAGTCTGATGGGATGAGAGACGCGAAAGCCGACCCGAGAAGCGGTCGTAGTTCTGGTATTTTTCGGCCTCCTCTCCTTTGCCGCGGGCTATCGCCACGTTGACTGATGCATATTTTTCAAGCACATTGCGTGTGGCACGACGGTTGTCGGGAAGGTCGCTGACACGTTCGGCGATAATGTCCGACGCGCCGTTCATGGCCTCTTCGATATCCATCTCTTTCAGTATTGAAGACGGGATGTCGGAGGCGAACGAGAAATTGCGCTGGTTGGCGAGCACGGCGTCGGCAAGCGGTTCGAGACCCTTTTCGCGGGCAGCCTGTGCCCTTGTGCGGCGTCGCGGTTTGTAGGGCGCGAATATATCTTCTATTTCAGTGAGTTCGAACGAATTTTCTATGGCGGCGCGCATATCGTCGGTAAGAGCGCCTGCGGCTTCGATAGTGGCTATTACATATTGCTTGCGCGCTACTATCTCGTCATATTTTTTTGCGAGGTTCTCAATGTCGAAGATTGTGACTTCATCGAGTCCGCCGGTCATTTCCTTGCGGTAACGGCTTATGAACGGGATTGTTGCGCCGGCGTCGAGCAGGTCGACTGTAGCTTCAATCATATTGACTGCGATTGAAAGGGCTCTCGATATATATTCTGCTTTTGTCATGGCAATCAGGTAATAGTCTGTTATTTCTGTGGTAATCGGTTATTTCTTATGTAAGGTGATAAGTGTGATTTCGGGAGTGGCGCCGATGCGCATTGGTGTGCCTACGGTGCCGGTGCCGATGTTGACATAGAGCTGATGCCGGCCGTTGTCATCGTTGTACAAACCGCCCCATTCGGGGTGAATTATTGATGCCGGCGACCAGCCGAGCAGTCGGGTCTGCATGCTGTGGGTGTGGCCCGAAAGAGTCAGTGCAATGTTCTTTTCGTTGTGCCCGGCAATATCGTTGTGCCAGTGCGACGGGTCGTGGGAGAGCAGTATTTTTGTGTTGCTGTCGTCGAGCGCCGGATATGCAATGTCAAGATTGCCGTAGACCGAGAATGGCGGCTTTCCGATATTTTCCACGCCGATGACTATGATTGAGTCGTTGCCGCGGTAGATGGTGCGGTAGTCGTCGAGAATAAGGTCGAAAGCTGTCAGGCTGTAGAAGTTGATGAGGCGTGCGCGGTCGTTTTCGCGCGCGCGGCTGTCGTCGGGATAATAGTAGTCGGCATAGTCGTGATTGCCGAGAATGGCGAACTGGCCGTCGCGGCCCCTTAATGCTGACAGCGCTTCGGTGAAGGGGCGTATCTCGTCGGCATGACGGTTTACGATGTCGCCGGTGAATACAACCATGTCGGCGTCAAGGCTGTTGACCTTATCTACGAGCTTTCTTACGAATGTGTCGTCGGAACCGTAACTACCCACGTGCAAGTCGGAAATCTGGGCTATGCGGTAGCCGTCGAAAGCTTCCGGCAGGTTGTCGATTTCGACAGTCTCCTCTTTGACCTGCATCGAGAAACGGGAGACAAACGCGCCCCACAGTATCATCCCGAATGACAGGATGGCTACTGCGCATGCGGCTATGGATACACCACGCAAACGCTTGCGCCCGAACAGTTCGGGGATGCGTCCGCACAAGTCAATCAGGGTGAACAGATAGCGTGGGGCTATCAGTGCAACAAACGCCAGCAGTATCCATGAGAAGATACAGAACATTTCGTCGGAAAGCTCAGTCGGCGGCATTAACGTCAGGATTGAAAACAATCCAAGCGAGACACCGCACACCGAGTAGAATGCCGTCAGTAGCCATCGCTTCGCAGTGCGGGTCGTGATGACGCGGACGATGTAGATGTCGACAAGAATATTGATGACGAGCAGTAAGACGATGCCTGCGATATTTATTCTCATGGACTGGCGGGACTTGGTTATAACTCTTCCGCTTTCAGTTTGTTGACGAGCGGATTGGCGTACATTGTAATCATCATGTGGCGCATATACTGCCGCTCATCGTCAGTGATGTCGTGCAGGCGCACCTTTTCAAGCTGTCCGTCAAGATATCTGTCGAACGCTTCGACATCCTGCGGAGTATATTTGCCGGCGAAACGATCGGTGGAATTGAGCCTGTCGTAGCAGATGTAATTGGCCGGGAATATATGGTAGCCGCGATGTATGCATCTGTCGATATGGGCGCATATAGCGCCGAACAGCTCATTTTTGTCTGTGATGCCGCGAAGACTTTCAAGTATGCCGTTGATTGACGGGGCTATCTGATAGTGTATGCGTCCTTTGAATCCGAGCAGACCGGTCTCCATGCTCAGCAAGTCATCGTTCTGGCTCTTGACATAGTCGGGGTCTCGGCGTTTGCATAGGAATTCCGAAGCCTTTAGATAGTCATTGGGGTCGTACTCGTAAGATATGGTGGTGGGACAGATGTTGAGCGTGAGCAGCGAGTCGATTACAGAGTCGCCACCGGCGAGTGCGAGCATCTTGATTACCGACTCCTGGGTGCGGTCGTTGGAGTCTTTCGCACGTCCTTCACGCTGGGCTATCCACACTGATTCATGTTTGTCGGTATGACAGTAGCGAATGTAGGCTGAAAGCTGTTTTGCGGCCTCGAATGCCTTGAGCATGCGCAGGTTGCGCTTCACGATAAAGCCTTTGTTGAGTTTTACAAGACGCTCTATCCAATCGTAGATAAGGAGGTTGTCGCCCAAGGCTATTTCGCCTGTGCGGCAGCCGTTGCGCAGCAGGCAAAGGTTGAGGAACGACGCGTCGAGCACGATGTCGCGGTGGTTGGAGATATATGTGAACGAATTTTCACGATGGCTTGCGTCGAGGCCGTCAATGGTAATGCCAGCCGTCGTTTTCTGGGCGAGCATTTCAAGGAACGGAACCATTATGTTGCGCTGGAATGCGTCCTTTGATTCGATTGTGAGCAGTTGGCGTACGAACGACGGATAGTCGACCATCGGCAACACATATTTCACGGCGTGCTCAAACCCGGGTTCATTGACCAGCGACGCCATTTTCTCTTTGAACTCCGAGTCATCGAACGGAGCGATATCTTTAAATTCTTCTTTTGTCATTTCTTGTTATTTTCAGTCTCTTGAAAAAATGAGAGAGAAATTTTTGGCTTGCAATCTGACACGGTGATTGCGCCCGCAGTCAGTTTTGCAACGACAAAGGTAGCTTTTTTAATTAACAAAATGTAAATTTTAAAATTAGTTAACGAAGCAACGCGGATAATTGCACATTTGCAGGTGAAACATCTTCAAGTGTGCAATTGTTTTTTGCCGATTGACCGGCTTTGCGCTATTGTCCGGCGTAGGAGAGTACTACGGGGCTCTCAACGTCAACGCCAAACTCGTGTGCGCGCTGAAGGATAGCGCGGGCAAGCTGTGGTTTCAAATCGTCGGGGCAATATCTGAAATAGGCTTCGGCTGCTCTTACATGAGCGGCATCGGGCATCGGATATTCGCGGCGTTCAGGCAATCCGAACACGCTGTCCGGAAGGCTTTTCTTCTCTTCGTAGCTTAATCTGTCTGACATGGTTTCTGAATTAGACGGTGGGTAAAATACATTATTAAAATAAACATCTCTTGCCAACTGAAAGTTTTTTTGTACCTTTACATACCGATAATATAAGGATTGAAAAAACGATCATTAGTGTCCACTAAAAAATCATAAGAGTACTTTGAAATCATTGAAATTCAAT
>CAMWJS010000025.1 GCA_947174635.1 uncultured Muribaculaceae bacterium | reverse complement strand
ACGCAGCCAAGAACTATCAGAACGACGGCGACTCTGTATACCGTCTTTTCTACGATACAGTGAAGGGCGGTGACTTCCGTTCGCGCGAAGCCAACGTATACCGTCTTGCCGAAGTATCGAACAATATCATCGACCAGTGCGTGCAGCAGGGCGTTCCTTTCGCCCGCGAGTACGGCGGTCTGCTTGCCAACCGTTCGTTCGGTGGCGCACAGGTGTCACGTACATTCTACGCCAAAGGTCAGACCGGCCAGCAGCTCCTTCTCGGCGCGTATGCTTCGCTCAACCGCCAGATCCAGAAAGGCACTGTAAAATCGTACAACCGCCGCGAGATGCTCGACCTCGTCATCATCGACGGCCGCGCCCGCGGTATCATCGTGCGCAACCTCGTGACCGGTAAGCTCGAACGCTATGCCGCCCACGCTGTGGTTCTCGCCACCGGAGGTTATGGCCGCACATTCTTCCTTTCGACCAACGCCATGGGCTGCAACGGCTCAGCTGCCATCCAGGCATTCAAGAAAGGTGCATATCTCTCTAACCTCGCGTTCACCCAGATACACCCCACATGTATCCCCGTGCACGGCGAGGACCAGTCGAAACTCACCCTCATGTCGGAGTCGCTCCGTAACGACGGCCGCATCTGGGTGCCCAAAAAGAAAGAAGACGCAGAGGCTATCCGCGCCGGCAAGCTCAAACCGACCGACATACCCGACGAAGACCGCGACTTCTATCTCGAACGCCGCTATCCCGCATTCGGTAACCTCTGCCCCCGCGACATCGCATCGCGTGCCGCCAAGGAACGTTGCGACGCAGGCTACGGCGTAGGTACGGGCAACGCCGTATACCTCGACTTCAAATATGCCATCGAACGTCTCGGTGCAGATGTAGTGCGTGACCGCTACGGCAACCTCTTCGACATGTATCAGATGATTTCTGATGACAACCCCTACGAGACCCCCATGCAGATATTCCCCGCCAGCCACTACACAATGGGCGGTATCTGGGTCGACTACGAGCTGCAGACCTCTATCAAGGGTCTTTTCGCTATCGGCGAATGCAACTTCTCCGACCACGGTGCAAACCGTCTCGGCGCATCGGCGCTCATGCAGGGTCTTGCCGACGGTTACTTCGTGCTTCCCTACACCCTTCAGAATTATCTCAGCGACCAGATCAAAGTGCCCCACTTCAAGACCAACACCCCTGAGTTCGCTCAGGCTGAGGCTGACGTCAAGGCTCGCATCGAGAAGCTGATGAACATCAAGGGTACGAAATCGCCCGACGAAATCCACAAACGTCTCGGTCACGTGATGTGGAACCTCGTAGGCATGGGCCGCACGCTCCAGAGCCTTGTGAAAGCCACTAAGGAAATCGAAGAAGTGCGCAAGGAATTCTACACCGACCTCCGCGTGGTAGGTTCGGCCGACGACCTCAACACCGAACTTGAAAAAGCTCTCCGTCTGGAAGACTTCCTCGTGATGGCCAAGATGATGGCAATCGACGCCCTCAACCGCAACGAGTCGTGTGGCGCACACTTCCGCGAGGAATATCAGACTGCCGACGGCGAGGCTGCCCGTAACGATAAGGACTATATGTATGTGAGCTGCTGGAAATATACCGGCGACACCGAGAAGCCCATCCTTCTCAAAGAGCCCCTCAAATATGAGGCTATCCAGGTTCAGACACGTAACTATAAATCATAATCGAAACGTCAAACTTATAAGATATTACAACAATGGAACATACAATTTCGGTAAACTTGAAGATTTGGCGTCAGCGCGGTCCCAAGGAAAAAGGCCGTTTCGTCAACTATCAGGTCGACAATGTGTCAACCGGCAGCTCATTCCTCGAAATGCTCGACATGCTCAACCAGCAGCTCGTGGAGAAAGGTGAGGAACCGGTAGTGTTTGATAACGACTGCCGCGAAGGCATCTGCGGTATGTGCTCGCTCTATATCAACGGTCACCCCCACGGTCCCGTTCAGGGCATCACTACCTGCCAGCTCCACATGCGCAAATTCAACGATGGCGACACCATCACCATCGAGCCGTGGCGTTCGGCTGCATTCCCCGTAATCCGCGACCTCACTGTCGACCGCAACGCGTTCGACAAAATACAGCAGGCCGGCGGTTACGTATCGTTCAACTGCGGCGGTGCTCCCGATGCCAATGCCACTCCCATCTCAAAAGAGGTTGCCGACGTGGCTATGGACTCAGCAACCTGCATCGGCTGTGGCGCTTGCGTCGCTGCCTGCAAGAACGGTTCGGCAATGCTTTTCGTATCAGCTAAGGTAAGCCAGTTCGCACTTCTTCCCCAGGGTCAGGTGGAACGCGCACGTCGCGCCCGCGCCATGGTCAAGATGATGGATGAGCTCGGTTTCGGTAACTGTACCAACACCGGCGCATGTGCGGCAGAATGCCCCAAGAGCATTCCGTTGAGCAACATCGCCCGTCTCAACCGCGAATTTATCAAAGCGAAGTTCAAAGACTAAGCACAATACAAAGAGAGGGGGCAGCCGGCGGCTGCCCCCTCTCTTTGTATTGTGCAATTCATAATTCATAATTCATAATTGGCCATGCGGGCGGAAGAGTACTCTGAGTTCTCGGAGTTTTCCGAGTACTCAGGCTGAGGTTGCCCGGACGTGTCGGACCTGTCAGACACGTCCAACATGTCAGACAGGTCCGACGCGTCTGACGCAATTATGCATCGTAATTATGAATTATGAATTATTAATTAGCAGGGAGGGGATGAGGGAGAGGGTGCAGCCCAGCGAAGATTTGAAGCTGCAGAGTCCGTGATTGGCAACGCCGTCGGTCGATGAAGTGCCGATATTGACAATATTGAAGCCAAGCGAGTGGTAGTGGCTGAAGATGTGGTAGGGGAGGATGTTCATGGGGCGCATACGCTCGAAGCCAGGGGTGTCGCCCCAGTAGACCACGTGGGCTACTCCGGGAGCTATGCGGTAGACGATGGCGGAGGCGACGTCGGTGCCGTCAAGGCTCAGCACGAAAGCGTCGATGTCGATTGCCTCGGCTGTGGCTTCGACTTGCTCAAGGGTCATGGCGAGGTAATAGCCTTTGGCTGTGCGGTTGGCTCGTATAACGGCGTATGCGCGTGCTATGTCTGCGGCGTCGAAGATGAATCCTGCTTTTAGTGACTGATGGTATTTGTTTCGTGCGCTTGGTGTGAGATGTTTTTCAAAGTCGGGAAACAGTGAAAGGTCATAGTGGAAATTGAAGTCGGCAGTGACGTGCGAAGCCATGTTCATGGCCGTGCCGGCTATCTGCGAAAGCATTGAAGGCGCTACAAACGATGGCGGAAGCACAATGCGCAGAGGGATAGGGGCGAGATATTCCGTGACCTTGCGTAGAAAACTCTCTACGGTGGCGATACTCGGGTCGTTTCGCCAGGAGATTGCGGCCATAGGCGCAGAGAACGGCGAGCGCCATGCGCCGTCGCGCAGTCCGGCAATGAGACCCATCACCGGTGAGCCGGAAGCGTCACAGCCGACAAGACATTCCACACGCTCTGCGTTGCCGCTGTTGAGCATGTTGAATGCCGCTGAGCCAAACGCTGTTGACGGCTTCGGAAAGAAGCGGTCGAAGTCATCGGGAGTTACGGAAACCAGATTTTCTATCATGAGTGTCGGGGCGTGTCTGTAGCCGGATTTTTATATCAGCGAAAATTCGCCGAAAAAAATTGTAATAGAGGTTAATATTTTTTTGTAATATTAACGTGTCAAAGTTAATAAAAACCTTTAACAGTTGAAAAAAAAGTGGTAACTTTGTACGAATTTTAGAAGTATAAGAAAATATAGAACCATTTTATGAACGTAATTAAGAAAACCATCGCACTGCCCGATGGTCGCGAGATTACCATTGAGACCGGCAAGCTGGCCAAGCAGGCCGACGGTGCCGTAGAGTTGCGTCTCGGTGGAACCATGCTTCTCGCCACTGTTGTTACCGCAAAAGAAGCGGGCGAAGGGGTCGATTTCATGCCCCTGCAAGTAGAGTACAAAGAGAAATTCTCATCGGCAGGCCGTTTCCCCGGCGGTTTCCTCAAGCGTGAAGGCCGCGCTTCGGACTATGAAATCCTTACCTCACGTCTGGTGGACCGTGTACTCCGTCCCCTTTTCCCTGAAAACTACCATGCCGACACATTTGTAAACATCACAATGTATTCATCTGACGGCGTTGACATGCCCGACGCTCTTGCCGGACTTGCAGCCTCGGCCGCTCTCGCTGTCTCAGACATACCTTTCAACGGCCCGATTTCCGAGGTGCGTGTAGCCCGTGTCAACGGTGAGTTTGTCATCAACCCGACATTCGAACAGCTCGAGAACGCCGACATGGAGCTGATGGTAGGCGCCACCTACGACAATATCATGATGGTGGAAGGCGAAATGAACGAAGTGTCGGAAGCCGACCTTCTCGCCGCCCTCAAAGCTGCTCACGATGCCATCAAGGAGCAGTGCAAGGCTCAGATGGAGCTTGCCGAAGAAGTAGGCTCGACCGTGAAACGCGAATATTGCCACGAAGTCAACGACGAGGAGCTCCGCAAGGACGTGCATGACAAATGCTACGACAAGGCTTACGCTATCGCCAAGACCGGTTCGGCCGACAAGCACTGGCGCGCCGAGTCGTTCGCCGCTATCTGCGACGAGTATATCGAATCGCTTCCCGAAGAGGAGCGCGATGAGAAAGCTCCCCTCGTGAAACGCTATTACCACGATGTAGAGAAAGAGGCAATGCGTCGCTGCGTGCTCGACGAAGGCATCCGTCTCGACGGCCGCAAGACAACTGAAATCCGTCCCATCTGGTGCGAGACCGACTACCTGCAGGCACCCCACGGCTCGGCAGTGTTCACCCGCGGCGAGACCCAGGCTCTCGCTACCGTGACCCTCGGAACCAAGCTCGACGAGAAGATTCTTGACGACGTGCTCAACACAGGCCGCGAGCGTTTCCTCCTCCACTACAACTTCCCCCCCTTCTCGACCGGCGAAGCCCGTCCCACCCGCGGCGTAGGCCGTCGTGAGGTAGGTCACGGCAATCTCGCCCACCGTGCGCTCAAACGCATGTTCCCCGATGATTTCCCCTACGTATGCCGCATTGTCAGCGACATCCTCGAATCGAACGGTTCGTCGTCGATGGCTACCGTATGCGCCGGCACACTCTCGCTGCTCGATGCAGGTGTGAAGATGAAGCGTCCGGTTGCAGGTATCGCAATGGGTCTGATTTCTGACGGTCAGAAATACGCTATCCTCAGCGATATCCTCGGCGACGAGGACCACCTCGGCGACATGGACTTCAAGGTGACCGGTACGCGTGACGGTATCACTGCAACGCAGATGGATATCAAGTGCGACGGTCTTTCATATGAAATTCTCGAACGCGCTCTCAACCAGGCCCGCGACGGACGTCTCCACATTCTCGACATCATCGAGGAGACAATACCCCAGCCCCGCGAGGACTACAAGCCCAATGTGCCCCGTATCGTCACTATGCTCATACCCAAAGATCTTATCGGTGCTGTCATCGGCCCGGGCGGAAAAGTCATCCAGGGTATACAGGAAGCATCCGGCGCTACTGTTTCAATCGACGAAATCGATGAGGGCGGCTTCATAGAAGTTGCTGCCACCAACAAGGAGTCGATGGACAAGGCTATCGAGATGATCAACGCCATCGTGGAGCTTCCCGAAGAGGGCAAGGTCTACACCGGCACAGTTCGCTCGATTATGGAATTCGGCGCATTCGTGCAGTTCATGCCCAACCGCGACGGTCTGCTCCATATCTCGGAAATCTCATGGGATCGTCTGGCCGACATGGAGGCTTCAGGTCTCAAGGAAGGCGACGTCGTAGAGGTGAAACTTATCGAGATCGACAAGAAAACCGGCAAATACCGCCTGTCGATGCGTGCGCTTCAGCCCAAGCCCGAAGGCTACGTAGAGCCTGAACGTGCTCCCCGTGGCGACCGTGGCCCGCGTCGTGACCGCGGCAATGACCGTGGACCCCGCCGCGACCGTGGCGATCGCGGTCCCCGCAAGTAATTGACAAAACTACTTATATACTATAAAAAAGGCAGTCCTTAACCGGGATTGCCTTTTTGATTATCAGCCGAAGGTGATACTCTCTCATAATATGGTGGTATATTAGCCGTATCCGAAAAATTTCAGAAAATAATAGTCACGTTGCCGGGCTTATTGTTATCTTTGCCGTAGAAGAATAACTAATCCAGATAATTATGATAGATTTTTCGTATTGTTCGCCTACGCGATATATATTCGGACGAGGCGTTGAGTCGCAGGTCGGGGAACTTACCGCCGCGATGGGAGTGAAGAAAGTGCTTGTTGTGTCGGGTCACGGTTCGGCGCGCCGCTCCGGGCTTCTTGACCGCGTGCTCGTGTCGATATGTGCCGCCGGAGTGCAGACGCTGGAACTTACGGGCATTGACCCCAATCCCACTGACGACCGCGTTTACGAAGGTATAGAGATATGCCGGCGCGAGGGTGTCGACGGTCTTGTTGCCGTGGGCGGCGGAAGCGCTATCGACACTGCCAAGGCGATTGCGGGCGGTGTGCTTTACGACGGTGACTTCTGGGATTTCTACGAAGGGACGGCAGTGATGCAGAAGGCGCTTCCGGTGGGCGTGGTGCTCACAATCCCGGCAGCCGGCAGCGAGGGCTCGGGCAACTCTGTCATCACCCGAAAGAGCGATATGAAGAAGATATCACTGCGCACCGACATGGCGCTGCGCCCCAAGTTCGCAATACTCAATCCGGAACTGACATTCACGTTGCCGCCGTTTCAGGTGGCAAGCGGCATCGCCGACATGATGGCGCATATCATGGAACGTTATTTCAGCCCTACCGACGATTGTGAGACCACTGACCGCGTGGCAGAAGGGCTGCTTAAGGCTATCATAACTGAAGCTCCGCGCACAATGTCGGCTCCGACCGACTATCAGCCCCGCGCCAATATCATGTGGGCCGGAACGCTTGCCCACAATGGTGTGTGTGGCTGCGGACGCGTTGAGGACTGGGTTAGCCATTTCATGGAGCATGAGATTTCGGCGGTGTATGGCGTGACGCATGGAGCGGGTCTCGCTGTGGTGTTCCCGGCGTGGATGACGTTTATGGCCGACCATAAGCCTGAGCGTGTGGCTCAGTTCGCGCGTCGAGTGTTTGATGTGAAAGAGAGCGACGACCGCGCCGCTGCCTTCGAGGGTATAAGCTGTCTGAGGGCATTCTACGGCTCGATAGGGCTGCCTGTAAGTTTCGGGGAACTGGGGATAGAGAATCCCGATATCGACCTGCTCGTGAAGCGCCTGCACGCCAACAAAGGCGAAGTGATAGGCGGATACTATCGCCTCACGCAGGCCGACACCTATGAAATCTTTAAGATAATGAACCTTTAGGCGGTAGGGTCATTAAGGTCATTAGGGTCATTAAGGACTTTAATGAATTTAAGGTCAGACATGTCGGACCAGTCGGACGGGTCGGACATGTCTGACCTTGCGGGAGGAATTGCTGATTGCAGTGCATAATTATGCATTATGCATTATGAATTATGAATTAATCGCGTTACCATCCGCCGGAGGCACCGCCGCCACCGGTAGAGCCTCCGCCGAAGCTGCCCCCACCGAAACCTCCGCCTCCGCCGAAGCCGCCTCCGCGTCCTATTCCTCCCATAGGGATTATGACCGGAGGCGCCACGACTTTGGCTATTTCATAACGCACGCGGCGGCGTTTGTTGCAGTTTTTGCAGTAGAATGTCTTTTCGCCGAAGCCTTTGGCCGAGGTTGTGGGCTGGGAGAGGACTACGTTTGACTCCTCGACTTCGGCGCGCGAACCGCATACGGGGCATACCTTGTAGGGGACGTTGTGGTTGACGTAGGGAAGTATGCGGTTGGTGCCGCACTCGTCGCAGTGCCATACGTCATAGTCGACCGAACCGATATTCTCTTCGCGGTCCTGTGCGGGGGTCAGATAGTCGTTGTCGTGCACCTCGTCGATGAGACGCATGGTGTGGTTGCAGTTGGGGCATAGCGAGCGAGCTCTGCGAGCATGGCGCATGAGCAGCATCAGCAGCAGATAGCTGAGCACCGGAATGCCGAGAAATCCGACTGTGATGACAAGAAACGGCAGGCGGAGCTTGCGCAGTTTCTCGTAGCGCTCGTGTCGTTCGAGTCCGCGGGAGCTGATGCTGACGGCGACGGCTACAATCAGCATGCCGAAGAACATTACTACGCCGAGGATTAGGTACGAGCGGAAGAAGTTGTCTTTTTTCGCGGAGGGGTTGTTGGCATATTGCGAAATGAGGTCGTCGGCATGTGCCGGGTCGGTGATGATGTCGGACACCGCGCGGGCCGAATTGACTACGGCGGCGTCGACATCGCCCTCTCTCATGGCGGGAGCTATGATGTTGCGTATGATGCGTCCGCAGCGTGCGTCGGTGAGCGCGATTTCCATGCCGCGGCCGGTGCGTATCGCCGCTCTGCGGTCGTCGACCGAGATAAGGAGCAGCAGGCCGTTGTCGGTATCTTTCTTGCCGATGCCCCAGGCTTCGAAAAGTTCGGTGGCAAAGTTGTCGATGTCATTGCCGCTGAGGTCTTTTACGATGACAGTGACAGGCTCGGATGTGGTGGTGCGCCACATGTTGCCGATGATGGAGTCGGTGCGCGAGATGGCCGCGGGCGACAGGTAGCCGTCGGGGTCGGATACGAAACGGGTGGAGTCGGCGAGATGCACGTTGGGCACTTCGCTGACGGTGCGGGCTCCGGCGGCAATGGCGACGAAGGCTATGAGGATTGCGATTAGATTACGCATTTTGGCAATTAGTAATTAGTAATTTTTTTTGATGAGGACTCTAAGGTCATTAAGGACTCTAAGGGCTCTAAGGTCGGATTGGAGACTGCGGCTGCAAATTATGCATTATGAATTATGAATTGGCTCAGACTGCCGGGAGCGACATGCCGTTGAGTTTGCGGTAGAGGTCGAGGGCGTAGACGTCGGTCATGGCCGAAACGTGGTCGAGCACTGCCTGTATTTTTTCATAGAGGCCGGGGGCGTTGACATCATACTGGCGCGGCACTTTCGACAGCAGCAGACGCGAGTAATTAAGCTCGGGATTGCACACCGCGTGTATGAGTTTCTCGAGCAGGAAAGTCACAATCTTGTTACCCGCAAGCTCGATGTCTACAACATCGGGCGCACAATATATGCGTTGCCACGACATCTCGGTGCATGCCTTGTAGGCAGCGCCCTCTATAGTGTCGACATGCGAAAGCAGCGAGCCCTGGAATGTGCCGTCGAGAATACTGCTTTCATTGTCGAGAAACGCGCTGCGGCAGCAGTTGACGAGAGCGCCTATCGCACATGACCGCAGGTAGGCTATTTTCTCGTTGGGATCGTCGACATGGCTCATGCGCTCTGTTATGGATGCCCGGCGCTCGTCGCTGAAAAATGCCAGAAGCAGTGATATAACGGTGTCGGTAGATAATATCTTGAGTTTGTGGGCGTCTTCTATGTCCATGATTTCATAGCAGATATCGTCGGCCGCCTCCACGATATATACGAGGGGATGGCGGGCAAAGCGGAGCGACTCACCGTCCGACGGCAGCCGCAATATTCCCAGATGGTCGGCGATGCGTTTGAAGCAGTCGCGCTCAGATGTGAAGAAACCGAATTTCCCTTTTCCGCCCGCAAGTGTAGAGTCGTAGGGATATTTCACGATAGAGGCCAGAGTGGAGTAGGTCATTGCGAAGCCGCCGGGACGACGCCCGCGAAACTGATGTGTGAGCACACGCAGTGAGTTGGCGTTGCCTTCGAAGTTGATGAGGTCGCTCCACTGCTGTGCCGACAGCCTGCTGCGCAGCTCGCGGCCGGCACCCTCTGAAAAGAATGTGGCTATCGCTTTCTCGCCCGAGTGTCCGAACGGCGGATTGCCCAGGTCATGGGCGAGGCATCCGGCCGCTACGATTTCGCCCATCGCGTCGAAAGTCTCCACTGGAGTGTCGGGGTGGCGATGACGCAGTGCGGCGGCAATGTCGTTGGCAAGGGAGCGTCCGACGCATGCCACTTCGATGGAGTGGGTGAGGCGGTTGTGCACGAAGATGCTGCCCGGCAGGGGGAAGACCTGGGTCTTGTTCTGCAGGCGGCGGAACGGCGATGAGAAAACCAGACGGTCGTAGTCGCGCTGGAAGTCGGAGCGCGAGCCACGGCGCTCGTCGTGGAAATGCTCGAGTCCGAGGCGCATGTCTGACACAAGCCGCTCCCAGTTCATGGTCTGCGGCGATGCCGTCTTATTGGTGCTGTCAGGGGTTGATGGTGTCATCGTCGTAGGTCTGATAGAGTAAGTCGTTGTAGGGGAAGCGCTGCAGGTGTATCTCCTTAGCCATGGCGTAGAGTCTCTGTTTGAGAGCGTCGATGTTGAGTCCTTTTTTTGCGGAGATAAACACGGCGTTGTCATGCATGCGGGCCATCCATGTCGCTTCAAGCTCGTCGAGCGGAATGTTTTCGCGCTGTCGCGGGGTGAGGTCATCTTCATCCTTAGGCACGTAGTTGTAGGCGTCGATTTTGTTGAACACCATTATCATCGGCTTGTCTTTGGCGTCGCATATCTCCTGCAGAGTGCGGTTGACAACTTCAATCTGCTCCTCGAAGCCGGGATGTGATATGTCGACGACATGGACGAGAATGTCGGCGTCGCGCACCTCGTCGAGAGTCGATTTGAACGAGTCGACCAGATGTGTGGGGAGCTTGCGGATGAAGCCCACAGTGTCGGTCAGCAGAAACGGCAGGTTGTCGATGACTACCTTGCGCACTGTGGTGTCGAGTGTGGCGAAAAGCTTGTTCTCGGCAAACACCTCGCTTTTGGCAAGAAGGTTCATGAGCGTCGACTTCCCTACGTTGGTGTAGCCGACGAGCGCCACGCGCGTGAGCTTGCCGCGGTTTTTGCGCTGCATCGATTTCTGCTTGTCGATGGCTGCGAGCTCGTTTTTGAGCCGTGAGATCTTGTCGAGAATGATGCGTCGGTCGGTCTCAATCTGAGTCTCGCCCGGGCCACGCATGCCGATACCACCGCGCTGGCGTTCGAGGTGGGTCCACATGCGGGTAAGGCGCGGCAGCAGATACTGGTATTGCGCGAGTTCCACCTGTGTCTTGGCGTTGGCTGTCTGTGCCCGCTTTGCGAATATGTCGAGAATGAGCGATGTGCGGTCGAGAATTTTCACCTGCAGTTCCTTCTCGATATTCGACACTTGCTTTATCGTGAGGTCATCGTCGAAAATGACCATGCCTATCTCGTTATCCTCGACGTAGGCTTTGATTTCCTCAAGTTTGCCTTTGCCGACGAATGTGCGCGAATTAGGCATCTCCATCTTCTGGGTGAAACGTTTCACTGTGACTGCTCCGGCAGTGTCGGCGAGAAATTCAAGCTCGTCGAGATATTCGTTGACCTTCGTCTCGTTCTGTCGCGGTGTTATGAGCCCGACAAGCACGGTGCGTTCGGTGGTCTCTTTGTTTATTATCAGGTCTTTCATTTTGTTATGCGCGCCTTATTGAGTTGATAACGCAAATTTAGCGTAAAAGTTTCATATTGGCAAGCGCGGCACCGACGTGGCGCCGCGCTTGCACTTGTGGTTATGTGACACTCGGTTACGGACGGGTGAAACCGTCGGCGGCGCATCGTTTTTTCATGCTGGCGATGCGTGCGGCGGTGTCGGGATGGTCGGAAAATGCGTTGGCGAGAGCTCCGCTGACAGCACCGCCCTGCTGCTCGAGTGCCTGCATCTTCTCGAATGCGAGCACCATAGCGTAGGGATTTTTGCCCGATGCCTTGAGGAAGTCATAACCGTAATCATCGGCTTCCGACTCCTGTTTGCGCGAATATTTTGCCGATACGAGGGTCTGCGCAAGCTGGCCGAGCTGTCCGTCGGTCAGTGCGGCGACACGTGAGTCGGTGGAGCCTACGGCATCGGCGAGAGCGCTGTTGAGGAGTGCCTGCTTGAAGGCGTCCTTTGAGTCTTCGTTGGCCACATGGCCTATTTCATGGCCTATGATGCCGAGAAGCTCGTCGTCGGTCATCATGTCCATAATGCCGGTGTAGACACGTACGCTGCCGTCGGCGCATGCGAATGCGTTGATGTCGTCAGTGATATAGACTTTGAAGTTGAGAGGCGTGCCGTTGACCGATTTGAGATTTTTTGTCAGGCGGTTAAGCCTCCGGGTGTATTGGCTTGATGCGGGTGCTATCTTATTTTCGGCGTCCATCTGCGCAACTGCCTGGCTGACATACTGCGCCACCTGCTCGTTTGACAGTGACATCGCCTGTGTGCTTTTTTCGATTGCCGAGCCCAGACGCGTCATGTCGACATTGCGTATACCTGAGCATGAAGTTACCGCCGCGGCCATCGCGGCCAGTGCTGCCAGTGAAAGGAAATTCTTTTTCATATATCTTGAGTTTGTGTTTACTATCCTGCAAATTTACAAAAAAAAGGATAAAAACGGCTTAAAAATATTAAGCGCGTCATATTGTGGAAACAATGCTCGGGCAAACTTGTTTTACTTCTACAAGACGCCCAAAGACGGGATGTGGATGATGATTGGTTAACACCAACTCCAAGAGTGATATCAAACTCTTCTCCGTTCTCGAGGTAAGGTCTTCTAAAAAGACGAGTGGACAGCAAATCCACACAAAATCCACATCACCCGCATGGACATCAGGTGGGGCATGATTTCGATAGATTTCATGCCCCACTTTTAGTGTTGGCCGATTTACGGTGGCTACGGCAAAAAATGACAATCAGCGGGCGGTGGCAATAGGGCGCCGAACTCGGAAAAACGGGCTCAAAATGTAGGGACGCACGGCTCGTGCGTCCGCTAATATTGTGATTATCAGGCGATAATATCGGACGCACGAGCCGTGCGTCCCTACATTTTGAAGTTATGCAACACCCTCTTGGGCATTGGAGACGCACCTCAGCGTTTTGCGCTATTATTCCGTGGTGAAGCGGTAGATGCAGGTGGAGTGATATGTTGAGTCAGGCGTGATTATTGTTGACGGCCATTGCGGGATATTGGGCGAGTTGGGGTAGTGCTGTGTCTCCATGACTATGGCGCCGCGATAGGGGTAGGCGATGCCGTTTTTCCCTTTGACGGTGCCGTCGAGGAAGTTGCCTGCGTAGAACTGGAGCCCCGGCTCGTCGGTGTAGACATTCATAGTGATGCCGGTGGCGGGGGAGTAGACCGATGCTGCAACCGCTGTGGAGTCGCCGGCGGTGTTGAGTACGAAATTGTGGTCGTAGCCCAGGCCGTTGCGGAGCTGGATGTCATCGGCAAGGATGTCGCGTCCCACCGGTTTGGGCTGGCGGAAGTCGAATGGGGTGCCGTCGACCGGACGGATTTCGCCGTCGGTCATGAATGTGGAGTCGATGGGAGTGAATGCGTCGGCGTTGATATAGACTTCCTGGTCGAGGATGTCGGATGCGAGGTCGCCCGACAGGTTGAAGTAGGAGTGGTTGGTGAGATTGAGTATCGTGGGGCGGTCGGTTGTGGCTTCATAGTTGATGGCGAGGGCGTTGTCGGGGCGCAGCGAGTAGACTACGCTGACATTGATGTTGCCGGGGTAGCCGGCGTCGCCGTCAGGAGAGAAAAGCTTGAGCACGAGGGTGGAATCGTTGGGCATGGATGCATCCCAAAGCGCGTGGTGGAAGCCGACCGGTCCGCCGTGGAGGCTGTGGCCGTAGTTGTTGACAGGTAGCCGGTAGGTGGAGTCGTTGAGAGTGAAGCATCCGTTGGCAATGCGGTTGCCGTAGCGCCCGATGAGAGCGCCGAAGTTGCCGTCGATATTGATATAGTCGTCGATGTTGTCGTGGCCGAGGACTACGTCGGTCGGTTTGCCGTCGCGGTCGGGAACGAGGAGCGAGACGACGCGTCCGCCGTAGTTGGTGATGCAGGCCTCCATGCCGGCGTGGTTTCGGAGAGTGTAAAGCGCAGTGGACTTGCCGTTTATTTCAGTAGTGAATTTCTGCGGGTCGAGGCCCGAGAGAGTCAAAGAATCTTTTTCAGCTGAGGAGGAGCTGCATGAGGCGATAATTGCCGATGAGGCAGCGATGAGAAGCGTTGCGTACAGTTTCATGATAATAATATGTCAGGTTTGTTTATGAATGATATTACCGGCAGGCGGATGTCAATTGATGCCGTATGCCGATATGACGCAAAATTAATTAAATTATATAAAAAACCGGAATTTAATGTGCGGTTTCAGAGTAATATGCTACAAATTGATTGGAATTTTAAGAAAAATTAAATTTTGCGTTGCATAATTTGCTTAATTGGTATTAATGACTTATCTTTGTTTTTACTTAATATCATACTATAACTCAATCAATCATAATCTTACAAAAATGGAACAATCAAATCAACTGAATGAGAATTTAAAGCAGATTAAAGGTATGCTTGGATTTCTGAATCCGTCAACTTCGTTTATTGCAAATGCAGCTTTTGCAGTTGTGGCATTCGTGCTTTTCATACTGCAGGGTGAGGGTATCAGCATGGTATCGTTAATGTTTAAATATGCAGGTGGTATCTTAGGATTCCTTGTACTTGTAGGACTGTTGGTGGCTGCTGTCGCATATCCTTTGAAGAAAAACAAACTTTGCACAGGCGTGAATTATTTCATGATAGGCTTTATGTTGCTTTTCAATCTTTTAAGCGTTATACCTTGGGGCATTATCACCATACTTTTGGTAATCCTTATTCTCCTTCCCTGGTTGGCTTTCACTTTCCTGAAGAAAGATGACGAAATCAAACTCTAAATTTTAGATATTGAAGTTTTAACGGCGTCCCCTTCAGGACGCCGTTTTTTTGCTTTTGGGGGGTGTGGTCCGCCGGATTCTAAAAGAACGATGGGGCCCGGAATTGGTGTTTATTTACGGGTTGGTTGAGGGAATTGAGGTGTTGGTAGAAAAAATTTGGAGAAGAGGGGAGGTGTGGCTATTTTTGTGGGTGGGTTTGGAATTTTGATTTTTGGGGATTTGAATGTAAGATTTTTAGTGTTAGTAACTGTTTAAAATAATGAGAATGGTGGGTATAAAATAATTTTAAACAGTTACTTATAATATATTATAAATATTTGTTATGGACAGGAAGCCGGAAGGCCTTTATGACGGAGGAGTTGAACGACGCGTTTATGTGGCGCTATGGGGTATTGTGGCTCTGTTGCCGCTTGCGGTGCAGGGGTATGAATATCTGATGGGGACTGACGCGGAATTCGAGATGGATAAGGTGGTGAAGACGTGGCTCGGTATTCTGCCATTCTTTGTCCTGTTCTGGGTGCATGACCTGTGTCTGTTGCGGTTGCTGATGCGCAGGGGCCGGTCGAAGTGGCTGTATGTCGTTTCGACAGTGGCGGCCATAACTGTCATGATGGTGGTGATAGATATGCCTCACCGGGCCCACCGCAAGGGGCGTGAAAGGGAGATGCGCGAGGTTATAGTGACAGATGTCGAGACGGGTGAGGTGCTGAGGCATTTTACGAAGAAAAGGGAGCCGCGGCCCACGATTAATATGTTTGTGATAACCAATGTGGTGTTTGCGCTGTTCGTGGTGTGTATAAACATTGCAGTGCGGCTGTATTTCAGGGGCGTGAGCAACCGGCGACGCATTGCCCGGCTTGAGGCGGAGAATACGTCGACCCGGCTTCAGTACCTTAAATATCAGATAAATCCGCATTTCTTCATGAATACGCTCAATAATATCCATGCGTTGATTGATGTCGATGCCGAGCGGGCGCGCGATGCAGTGATCGAGTTGTCAAAACTTATGCGGTATGTGCTGTATGAGATTGACAAAGATGAGGTTACGCTACGGCAGGAGGTGGATTTCCTCTATAATTATATCGAGTTGATGAGAATAAGGCTGACAGACAATGTTAAGATAAATGTGACAATGCCGGCCGATGTGGCTGACATAAAGTTGCCACCGCTTCTGTTTATTCCGTTTGTTGAGAATATTTTCAAGCATGGAGTGAGCTATCGCGAGCCGTCGGTGATAGATGTGTCGCTGAGCGTTGACGGGGAGAATGTGACTTTCCGTTCGCGCAACAGTGTGCATGCCAAGGGCGGAGGTGACAGTCATCATGGGATTGGACTGGAAAATCTACGCCGTCGTCTTGACCTGCTTTACCCCCGGGGCTATGTGCTTGATATAGACAGTGAGGGGCCTGTGTTTGCCGTCAGGCTGACTATACCGGTCGGAAATAATGATGTGAAACGTATATATGATTAGGGTTGTGGAAAAGATATTGAAATGCATAGCAGTTGACGACGAGCCGCTGGCGCTCCTTCAGCTGAGCAAATATATAGAGCGTACGCCCGGTATCGAGCTTGTCGAGACATGCTACGACGCGTCGGAGGCGATGGAGGCTATCGACAGGCACAGGAATCTCGACCTTGTGTTTCTCGATATCAACATGCCCGACATGTCGGGCATGGAGCTTGCGCGGAGGCTTACGCCGTCGAGTCCGCTGATTGTCTTTACGACAGCCTATTCGGAATATGCCATAGAGGGGTTCAAGGTGGAAGCGGTGGATTACCTGACCAAGCCGTTCAGCTACGACGAGTTTGCGGCTTCGGTGGTGCGCGTGCGCCGCAGGCTTGACCGCGGAGCCGTGGCCGATGAGGCTATTTATGTGAAAGACTCCGGCACGACAAGGCGTATCGTGCTTGGCGACATCTGCATGATAAAGAGTCTGGCCGAGTATGTTCAGATTTATGTGAAATCGTCGCCGCGTCCGGTGACAACGCTGATGAGCATGCGTTCGCTTGAGGAGACATTGCCTTGCGGCAGGTTCATGCGCATACACCGGTCGTATATAATAAATCTCGAAGCGGTCGAGGAGTTCGGCCACAACAGGGTTAAAATCGCGTCGGAGGAGCTTCCTGTCAGTGAAAGCTACCGGTCGCGTTTCAGAGAGTATATAAACGGGAGAATAATATAAATGTTCAGAATTATTTTGAACGCAGAAAGGGTGTGTCAAGTCAGCGTAAAACTGAATTTTGACACACCCTTTGTTCATTTCAAAACTTGTAGCCTGCTTTTTCTACCAGGATTCTGTCGTTGTCGATTGTAGAGCCGAGAGTGGTGAGCATGTCGCCTACGATGCCGCCGTTGATGCCTATTTTCATGGCCCGCAGCTGCGCTTCGGGAGATAGCTTCTGGCGTCCGCCGGCAAAGCGTATGTATACGTTCGGGTGGATGAAGCGGAATATGGCTATGGCGGTGAGAATCTCCTCGTCGGTGAGCGGCGGGGTGTCGGCAAGCGGAGTGCCGGGTATCGGTATCAGTATGTTGACAGGGATTGATACCGGATTGAGTTCGCGGAGAGCGAGGGCGAACTCCACTCTCTGACGCGGTGTCTCGCCCATGCCGATGATGCCTCCGGAGCATATTTCGAGTCCGGCGCGGCGCGCGGCGTTGATGGTGGCGATTTTATCCTCGCAGGTGTGGGTGGTGCAGAGCCTGGGGAAAAACGACGGGGCTGTCTCGAGATTGCAGTGGTAGCGCAATGCTCCCGCCCGGCGCACTTTGACCAGGTCGTCGAAGTCGAGGAGGCCGAGAGAGGCGCAGGCTTTCATGTCGGTCTCGCCGGCCACGCGTGAAATCATGTGGCAGATGTCGTCGAGCGCTTTCCCTTTTGCGGCTTTGCCGCTTGTGACGAGGGAGAATCGGCGTATGCCCTTGGCCGCGTTGTATCGTGCGACGGTCATGCATTCCTCTTCCGGGATGAGGGGGTAGGTGTCGCATCCTGTCGACCAGTGGGCCGACTGCGCGCACCATTTGCAGTTTTCCGGACAGCGGCCCGAACGGGCGTTGACAATCGAGCATGAGTCGAAAGTGTCGGGGCACAGTGCGGTAGTGATTTCGGCGGCGGCATCGCATAGCTCGTCGTGGTCGGCTCCGAGCAGGGAATATGCCTCGTCGGCGGTTATGGAGCCTCCGCCGAGTATCCTGTTTTTGATATTGGTAAGTGTCGGGGTATCCATGTGGGTTAAACTTTTTCGAGAGCCCGGGCGAGGTCGTCGATAAGGTCGTCGATGTGCTCGGTGCCGATGCTCAGGCGTACGGTTGACGGGGTGATGTTCTGTTGCGCGAGTTCCTCAGGCGTCATCTGCGAGTGGGTTGTGGTGTAGGGATGTATCACGAGGCTTTTGACGTCGGCGACATTGGCAAGAAGCGAGAATATTTCAAGGGAGTCGATAAAGCGCCATGTCGACTCTACGTCACCGTCGATTTCAAATGTGAATATCGAGCCGGCTCCCGCGGGATAGAGTTTGCGGTAGATTTCGTGGTCGGGATGGTCGGGGAGCGAGGGGTGGTTGACCTTGCGCACCTTGGGATGGTTTTTGAGATACTCGACCACGCGCAGGGCGTTGTAGACATGTCGTTCGACGCGGAGCGAGAGTGTCTCGAGCCCCTGCAGCAGGATGAACGCGTTGAAGGGGGAAATGGCTGCGCCGGTGTCGCGCAAAATCACGCAGCGTATGCGGTCGACAAAGGCCGAACGGCCGGCCACGTCGGCGAATATGGCACCGTGGTAGCTCGGGTCGGGCGCCGCGATTGTGGGAAATTTGTCGGCGTTGGCTTTCCAGTCGAAGTTGCCCGAATCGACGATTACGCCGCCGAGGCTTGTGCCGTGGCCGCCCATGAATTTGGTGGCGGAGTGCACTACGATGTCGGCGCCGTGCTCGATGGGGCGCATCAGGAACGGGGTGGCGAACGTGTTGTCGATAATCAGGGGGATATTATGGCGGTGGGCTACTTCGGCCACTTTGTCTATGTCGAGGACTTCGGAGTTGGGGTTGCCGAATGTCTCGGCGTAGAGGCAGCGGGTGTCGGGGGTGATGGCCGCTTCAAGGGCGTCGAGGTCGCGGAAGTTGACGATTGAGTTTTTGACTCCCTGGGCTTCAAGTGTGTGGGTGATGAGGTTGAATGAGCCTCCGTAGAGATTGTCGGCGGCTACGATATGTGTGCCGGGGAGGAGGATATTCTGCAACGCATAAGTGACAGCCGCAGCACCGGAGGCCACGGCGAGTGCGGCTACGCCGCCTTCCATGGCGGCTACGCGGCGTTCGAAGACATCTTCGGTGGGATTGCCGAGGCGTCCGTAGATGTTGCCAGGCTCTTTGAGGGCGAAGCGGTCGGCGGCATTCTGTGAGTTGCGGAATACGTAAGAGGTGGTCTGGTATATGGGTACGGCGCGGGCGTCGGTTGTTGGGTCGGGATTTTCCTGTCCGGCGTGGAGCTGGATTGTCTCGAAACGTAGTTTTCGATTTTCTGACATAATGAAAAGTATTATTTTAATATTGTCGCAAAGTTAACCAACTGCAGAGATATAATCAAATTTTTTTACTCCGATTGAACGCCCGGTGTTGCAGAACTTTTAATATATTGTAAATATGACACGACATGATGTAGGACTGCTCCCCGGGGAGTGGCCCTACATCATGCAACAGTAAACATTAGTTCTGCAGCAGCACCCTCTGATGTATTTAAAAGCACATGTGTCAGCTCAGTGTCTATCTTACAGCTGTTTTAGAGCCGTTGACAATGTAGAGTCCGGAGGGAAGCCCTGCTACGGCATTGTCTGCCGCTACGTTGTGGCGGAGCATGATGCCCGATATGCTGTAGACATCGGTTGTCGACGGCGTGCTGTCGGTTTCAGGCGCTGTGACGCCGGTGGGGATGCTGCCTTTGACCACGGCTATGGAATGGGTGGAGTAGTCTAATTCCACGATGTACGGACCCGGGACGAAATTCGCGGGGTACCAGGAATTTGACGTGAATGGAGTTGCGATGTCGGATGCCGGATAGGTGGTGTAGGGCATCCAGGTCTTTTCCGGAGCTGCCACTAAGGCTTCGGACGGGGCGTAGCGCAGGCTATGGTTTACGGTGGCCCAATCGGTGGCCGACGACCCGAGTGAGGTTGCGAAGTTGAATTTGCCGGTGCCGGTGAGGCTGACGCTGTAATAGTAGGTCATGCCGTCGGCGATTTCGCTGAACTGCTCGCCTTCGACACCGTAGTCCGCTTGCCACTGATGGCCTGAAATCTCTCCAATCAGCAGTGGGATTGAGGGAGTTACTACCGGTGCGATAGCTGTGTCGGTGAGTTCCTGGCCGTATAGTCTGGCTGATGCTTCGAGCAGAACCGGGTTGAGGTCATTGGCTTTGAGGTCGGTAAAATTGAACGTGCCTGTAAGGTTTTGTCCGGATAGTGTCATTTGCTGCATCGCGCTGTCGCCGTTTTTATCGGTATAGGTGGCCATGACTGTATATTCGGACGGCGATGCCGAAGTGGCAGGCTTTATGTAGTCGACGGCGAATGTTATTTCTCCGGTCTGGGGCGATGTCGCAGTCGACGATATGATGTTAAGTTCAAGTTCACGTTGTGTGGCTACGGTTGAGCCCCCTTCGATTTTAAGGGTTTTTGCCGTTGGATCGAAGATGAAAGTTGCGTCATATATGGCACCGGTGTCGCCGATGGTGATTTCGTTGCCGGGATTGCCGAGGTTTATTTCCGAATCGGGTGTAATCGGGCTCTGGCCGTCGGCCGCTCCGAATATATAGTCGTCCTGTCCCGATTTGGTGAAATCGTATTTGAGGTTGTAGATTTTGAAGCTGCTGTCGATTTTTTTAGGACTTGCTATATATGCGCCGTCGGAATATCTGAAATATATCCTTCCGCTTAATGCTTTTTGTGTGGAGTTGTCAAAGTCAATATAATAATCGAAATCAGACTGGGCGCAGAGGCTTAATGCCGATATGACGACAATTGCAAGCAACAGGTAAATTTTTCTCATAATGTCATGCGTTTTAACAAATAGTTGGTAGAAAGGAGAGGCGCAGCGCGTTGCCCGGTCAGTGTGTTGTGTCGGTGTGGCGCGCGGTGATATGTAAACGCATGCGGTTGTTTTAAAGTTCGGGGCGGAGGTGTATTTGCGATAAAAAAAAGAAGAAGCCGCCATTTTAGGCAGCTTCTAAAGTGACTCCTACAGGATTCAAACCTGTAACCTTCTGATCCGTAGTCAGATGCTCTATTCAGTTGAGCTAAGGAGCCATGGTATTAAATATAGGCAATAATCGTGATTTGTGACTCCTACAGGATTCAAACCTGTAACCTTCTGATCCGTAGTCAGATGCTCTATTCAGTTGAGCTAAGGAGCCATGGTATTAAATATAGGCAATAATCGTGATTTGTGACTCCTACAGGATTCAAACCTGTAACCTTCTGATCCGTAGTCAGATGCTCTATTCAGTTGAGCTAAGGAGCCATGCCTTGGTGGCTTTGCGGTTGCAAAGATACAACCTTTTTCTTGATTGTACAATATTTTTGGGGTATTTTTTTTGAATATAATTGTTTTTTTATTGAGGAAATCATTTAATGTCATGAAATTGTTAGTATTACGGACGTTATTGCTATCTCTTGTTTAACATAATTTAAAAAATATGGAATGTCAGGTGCGATTGTTATTTAGACCTGAATTATGTAAATTTGCCGATATTATATAAACAGTTACCTTAAAAACTACAATGATGATATGAAACGTATGATAAGAAAATCGATAATTATTCCGGCAGCTGTCGCTGTTGCTGCATTCAGCGTGTCGGCGGAGCATCTGGTGATACTCCACACCAACGATACCCACTCGCAGATTGACCCGGAGAGCCACGACCTGGGCGGTGTGATGCGCAGGAAAGCGGTAATCGACAGTGTAAGGGGAGCGGAGAAGAATGTGCTTCTCGTTGACGCCGGCGATGTGGTGCAGGGCACTCTATACTTCAATCTCTATCGCGGAGAGGTGGAGCACAAGGTGATGAACGCCCTGGGCTACGACATCGCAACTCTCGGCAACCATGAGTTTGACAATGGGGCGAAGGAGCTTGCCGGACTGCTCCGCAACGACAATGCCACCTGGGTGTCGACAAATTATGATGTCGACAATTCGCCTTTGGCCGGACTCGTCGTGCCATACGTTGTGAAAGAATACGATGGCAAGAAGATTGGCATTATGGCGCTCAATCTTAATCCCAAGGGTATGATTTCCGACCGTAATATCAAGGGTGTGGAATATATGGATGTATATGAGGCGGCTGACCATACGGCATGGGCTTTGCGCCATAATGAAAAAGCTGATGTGGTGATAGCTCTGACGCATATCGGATATTCCGACGACAAATTTCCCAGCGACTCCGTTCTTGCCGCTGTGTCAAAGGATATCGACCTTATAATAGGCGGACATTCTCACACGCCTCTCAATCCGGCCAATCCCAAATCAAAGCCGACACTGATAAAGAATGCCGTCGGCAAGGATGTGGTTGTGGCGCAGTTGGGGTCGAAAGGCACAGCGCTCGGCAAAATCGACATTGATCTTGACAATAAAGATATAGTGTCGTCGGTGATACCTGTCGACAGCCGGCTTGACGGAAAGATTGATGAAAATCTGCGGGAGATACTTGCGCCTTATCGCAGCAAGGTCGACTCGCTGATGTCAATAAAACTGGCGAAGTCATCGGCGCCGCTCGACAAGCAGTCGATTATCAACATATTCTCCGACCTGGTGCTGCAACGCGGCAAGGAGCTTGTCAGCGAACCGGTTGATATGGCGATACTCAACAACGGAGGCATACGCAACACTCTGCCCAAAGGTGTGATTTCAGAAGGACATGTCATTATGGTTCTGCCGTTTGAAAATACTGTCGAAGTTGTTAAAATCAAAGGTGACGCGCTTGCCGAAGTGCTCGCGCAGATGGGGCGCCGCCCGATGAACGGCATCAGCGGCAATGCCGATGTGACCTACAGTCCGGCCGAGGGTAAGTGCACAGAAATTATTATCAACGGAAAGCCTCTCGACCCCGACAGATATTACAACATCGCTACCATCGACTATCTTGCCGAGGGTGGTGACTACCTGTCGGCCATGAAGCGTGGCGAAGTGATAGCCAAAAGCGACAATGTGCTGTCGCGCGACATCACCAACGCTTTGAAAAAAGTTAAGAAAACGCTCCGGCCAGATCTAAAGGAGCGTCTGCATCATTGACCTCCGCTCCGTAGAGCGCCACGGCTTATCGGTCGTGGCGGTCGCGGCGGAAGGTGACATAGATGGGGTAGTGGTCTGACGATTTGATGCTTCCGCGGCGATAGCGCACCGGGGTTATGTCGCCCTGGTAGAGCACGTGGTCGATATTGAAGAAAAAGCGGTCGCTGTGATAGGTGATGACCGGGCCGGTGGCGATTGTGCGGAACACCGACTTCATGTCATTGCCGGCGATTGTACGCATCGGGTAGCAACCGGCTATGTCGTTGAAGTCGCCCGACAGTATCACGTTCCTATAGTTGAGCGAGTCGAGCTGGTGACGCAGCTTTTCGGCTTGCGCGGCGCGCAGTTCGAATGCGTCCGACAGTTTGTGGTAGATGATGAGGCCGGCGTCAGCCATGTTGCCGGATACAGAGCCGTCGGTTATGCGGTGATACAATATCTTGTCCTCGGCATCGAGTCCGAACGACTGCAGATGCACGCTCACTACAAGTATCGTGTCATTGCCGATGGTGACCTCTGCAGCCTGCCAGCCTGAATGCGGCGACACCGGCTGGTCGAGATACACCTCGCGGAGCGGGTATTTCGAAAGGATTGATACCATTTTCTCCTCCTCCGAAGCGAAGTAGGGATACACTTCGTTGATGGAGTCGATCTGTTCGTCGGTAAGTCCGCGGGTAGGCATGTCGACGAGCTGCCCTACCTCCTGAAGGCATATAATGTCGGCTCCGGAGTTTATTATCGAAGTAGCTGTGCGGTTGGTGCTGTCGGGAAAGCAGTTCTGTGCGTCGGCAAATCCGAAAGTGTTGTAGCTCATGAACTTTATGACGTTGTCGTTGTCGACATCGGCGGCCTCGCGTGCGAACGGGTGAACCGGAAACCAGTTGCCTATCGCCGTGACAGAGCATATCAGCGCAATCCATTGCACTCCCGCAATCCATTTGTTGATGAAAAGGTTGATGAGACCGAGCACCACGTCGGCCACAATCAGAAACGGGAATGCCATAGCGAGCATCGAGGGCCAGGTGATGTCGAGCGGATTTATAAGTCCGCTGTTTGCCGATATTACGGTCGTGGCTGCGACCGCTATCGTCATGGCCAGCCATAGCCATTTGAATATGACAGCGATGCGTGGCATCACTTTGCGGGAACGTTTTGGAGATGGATGGTTTTCAGTCATTGTAGAGGAGATGTAAGTATGTAAAGATGCATCACTGGCGTCGTAAGGGCGGTTGCCGTAAATGCCGGGATGACAGATCCGGGGCCTATTTCACGCGTTTGCTTATCTCAAAGAGTTGCCGGCGCTCGTCGGCTGTCAGGGCCGTATAGCCGGAATGTTTTATTTTGTCGAGGATGGCGTCAAGGTTACGGCGGTCATCGGCAGTCGACGTTGTTGATGAATTGCTGTTGTAAGCGGTCTTTGGTCTGAATTTGAATTTCTGTCTGCGGCGGCTTGTAGCGTGCGTGCCTCCGCGTCTGAATAATCCAACAATCCTGATGCCGAGATTGTTCAGAGGGCGGGTGATATCAATGCCTTTGTTGTAGAGAGCGCCGAATATACATCCGGCTATTATGCCGCCGAAGTGGGCGATGTGGCCGCCGGCGTTGTTGCCTACGAGGCCGAGAGCGAAGAGTATGATTGCTCCTACTGCCACCCATTTCAGTCTGACGCTGCCGAAAAGCAGCATGGTGATTCGGAAATCGGGCATCATCATGGCTGTGGCTATCACGATGGCCATTACGGCTGCGGATGCACCGAGCAGGCACCCGCCGACTCCGGCAAAAATCTGTGCGGCTGCGAGATACAACGCTGCGCCTGCAATGCCTCCGTAGATGTAGAGCCATACAAGCTGCCGTGCAGAGCAGCGCCAGAGCATCATTTTGCCGAACCAGAAGAGGGTCAGCATGTTGAAAAGGATGTGGAACGGGTCGTAGTGGGTGAACATGTAGGTTATCACCGTCCACGGGCGCATGGCAAGAGATGCCGGCGATGAGGGCAAAGCAAGTTCATCGACAACGGTGTCGATGTCCCATCCGCCTATCATCGCGATGATGCCGAGCAGTCTGAGCGCAAGAAACAGGGCGATGTTGATTGTTATCAGCTTCCATAGCGCAGATGCCGACCTGAAGCGTTGCCATAAATCAGTAAATGCCGCCATGATTGAACAAACCTTTCTTTTTCCAGTAAAGCAGAATGAGGAATCCTATCGCCATGCCTCCGAGGTGGGCCACATGGGCCACGTTGTCGCCGGGGTTGTTGTTGAAGCTCTGGAGCAGTTCGAGTGCGCCGTAGCCGATGACAATCCATCGTGCCTGTACCGGCACGGGGATGAAAAAGAGATAGAGCGGAGCTTTGGGGAACATGTAGCCGAAAGCGAGAAGAATGCCGAAGACGGCCCCTGACGCTCCGATAACTTCGGTGTTGATAAGATTCCAAATGCGGAAGATATCGGGGTGGGACGGTGCCATGCCGGCGGGAACCGACATGTTTACAATGGTGTCGACTGTGATGCCTTCGGGAAGCTGTCCGGCGGCGTTATGTATCATGAATGCGAATACACCGAGCTGTATGAGAGCCGCGCCTATGCCGCACGATATGTAGTAGAACAGGAAGCGACGGGAGCTGACGACGCGTTCGATGATGTTGCCGAACATGAAGAGGGCGAACATGTTGAAGAACAGATGGAAGAAACTTTCCTGCACAAACATGTAGGTGAAGAGCTGCGCGGGATTGAAACTGTCGGACAGCGGATAGTGCAGTGCGCAGATATCCATGAATGTCGCTTTGGTCGATGCCGGAAACAACTGCAGTGCCAGCCATATTATGGCGTTGATGATAAGCAGGTTTTTTGTCACCGGGGGTAGATTGCGGAAAGTAGAGCCTATGTTCATGGCGCTTGTCTCGTTTTTTTGCTTTATGATTTCAGGGCATGACGCCCGATGTGACGTGTCGGCGAAGATGCGCGGAGCATCACCGGCGACGCGTGCAAAATTAGTAAAAATGCATGATATCTGTTATGTTGTTAAGTATTTTTGTGAAAAACGTCAGCAAAGCCCCGAAAAATATGAAAAAAAGAATGTCAACGCACGAATTTATAGGCCAAAAACGTTGATAATTCAAAATTTAACTTTATATTTGCGAAATAATACCATTAAACTTATTTAATAAAAACCTCATTATGAACAAAACAGAGTTAATCAACGCTATTGCAGAAAAAGCCAACCTTACTAAAGTTGATGCTAAAAACGCACTTGAAGCAGCTCTCGACGCTATTGCAGGAGCTCTCGCCGCCAATGATAAAGTAGCTCTCCTCGGCTTCGGTACTTTCTCAATCCAGGAAAAAGACGCCCGTACGGGTATCAATCCCCGCACAAAAGAAAAAATTGAAATCCCCGCACGCAAGGCTGTCAAATTCAAAGCCGGTGCCGAACTTGAGAACAAGGTAAAATAAAAACGTTTTCAACCGGAAATTACAGATTGCGGCAACCGCAAAGCAGATGCGGATGCGCGCCGCTGACCTGTCATTCACAATAAGGAGTCGGGATGTTCCCCGGACTCCTTATTGATTGTTATGGGGGTGTGGAAAGATAAATATCCGGGTTGTAATTATTAAAACCAGGTTGTAATTATTAAATAATATAAGTCCATCGGATTGATTTCAGATGCTATGGTTAAAGGGAAATTTTTGCGCGGCGCGATATTGGCGGCGGGACTGGCTGCTATAGTTCCGGCAACGTTGTCGGGGCAAGGGCGCCGGGAAGGAGGCGAAGAGGTCGGCGCAGGGGTATTTGTTTACCAGTTCATACAGAACTCGGTGCCGCTGTCGTTTAGTGTGCACGACGTAATGTATGAGACGCTGTATCAGGATAATGTGATAAGCCCGGTCAATTTCGCCTGTCGTGTGTTAGGCCCGCGTGCAGGTAAACCATACGAACGGGCGGCTGTAATACCCGGCGATATTCAGGTGGGGATACACCGGTTGAGTCCGGTGGAAATAAGTCGGCAGGCATTCGCCCAGACCGGAATAAAGAGCATAGACATAAGGGCTGCAATCGGGACGATACCGCAGAGCGCATTTATGTATTGCACGGAGCTTGAAAGTGTGGCTTTTCACGGCAACGCGCCTCATTTTATAGAGGCGGCCGCCTTTCAGGGATGTACAAAATTAAAAAGCATAGAGGGGCTGCCGGCACAGTTGAAATATATCGGCGACTATGCGTTTCGTCAATGTTCCTCCCTGAGTGAGATTTATATTCCCAAGGATGTGGAATATCTGGGGGAATATGCGTTCTATTACTGCCATTCGCTCAGTAAGGTTAAGTTTGCGACGGGACATTTCAGGCGTATTCCGCGTGAATGTTTCCGTGACTGCGGGAAACTGACCGAAATCGAGATACCTGAAGGTGTTGAGGCTCTCGATGAAAATGCGTTCTATTACGCCGGACTTGAATCGATAACGCTCCCGGGTACAATGCGCGCACTCTATAACGGATGTCTTTCGCAGACACCGCTCAAACATATATACCTGCATGCCACGACACCCCCGAGTGTGGGCAAGGCTTTCACGCAAAACATGATAGACAACATTACGCTCCATGTGCCCGCCGGCAGCATTGACCGCTACCGCAACGACCCCTTCTGGAAACTGTTTAAGAATATCGTTGCGCTGTAGCGGAGCCGATGACGGTGTTTTCTGCCCTATGAAGGAGGGTGGACTTGATGCCGGCAGTGTGGCGCACATTGTATGAATTTGTGTTGTCGGTGTGGAAAATTTTCTATAAATTTGTATCACATAGAAATTGAAAATAATTAAATCAATCATACTGTTAATAAAGATGAAAAAGCAAATAGTCACTGCAATGTTGGCAGCTGCTATCGCTTCACCTATTGCGGGGGGCGCGCAGGCTGCAGGGCATGTCAATCCGTTTCTGACGCCATACGATACTCAGTTTGAAATTCCGCCGTTCGACAAGATTATACTTGACGACTATGTGCCTGCGTTCACCAAGGGGATAGAGGAGGCTCGCGCGGATATCGCCGCGATTGTGGCCAATCCAGAAACGCCTACTTTTGAGAATACGATTGTGGCGATGGACAATGCGGGCGCTACGCTGGAGCGTGTGAGCCGCGTGTTCTTCGGTATATCGGAGGCTGATTTGTCGCCGGCAATGGAGGAAATCGCCGCGGAGGTGACTCCGATGGTGTCGCGCTACTCCGACGAGGTGTCGATGAACGAGGGTCTGTTCAACCGTGTGAAATATCTCTATGACCACCGTGAAAATCTCGACAAGGCGCAGAAGCGTGCTGTAGAGGAGTCGTATAAGAGTTTTGTCCGCAACGGCGCGCTCTTGCCTGCGGCAGAGAAGGAGAAACTGTCGGAACTCAATCTGCAGCTCTCGGATCTGTATCTGAAATTCAACAAGAACCTGCTCAACGCCACGAATGCCTTTGCGGTATTTGTCGATGACAAGGCGCGCCTGGCAGGGCTTCCGGCAAGCGCTGTGGCTACTGCCGCAGCCGAGGCCGAGAAACGCGGACACAAAGGGGAGTGGGCGTTCACGCTCCATGCTCCGAGCCGTCTTGCCGTCCTGCAGTATGCCGATGACCGTCAGCTCCGCCACGATATTTATCGCGGATATACGTCGCTGGCTTCGTCGGGCGAATATAACAATCATCCTGTAATCAACGATATACTTAAGGCGCGTTCGGCGAAGGCGAAGCTTCTCGGGTTTCCGAACTATGCGGCCTACATGACTGACAATGTCATGGCCAAAACGCCCCAGAACGCTCTCGACCTTCTGATGCAGGTGTGGCAGCCGACAGTCGACAAGGTGAAGGAGGAGGTTGCTGAAATGCAGCGGCTTGCCGATGACCGTGGCGACAAAATCAAGATAGAGCCTTGGGATTATTACTATTATGCCGAAAAGGTGCGAGCCAAGAAATATGACCTTGACGAGAATGAGGTGCGTCCGTATTTCGAGGTGGAGTCGGTGCGAAAGGGTATCTTTACGCTTGCCGAGCGTCTGTATGGCGTGAAATTTAAGGAGCTGCCCGATGCACCGAAGTATCACCCGGATGTGAAGGTATACGAGGTCGTTGACCTCGACGGCAACCATGTGGCAGTGTTCATGACCGACTATTTCACCCGTGCGTCGAAACGTCAGGGCGCGTGGATGGACGAGATGAAGCCGTCGTATGTGGCGGCTGACGGTACGGCTGTGCGTCCCATCATATACAACGTGTGCAACTTCGAGGCTCCGACGGCCGACTCTCCGTCGCTTCTGTCGCTTGACGATGTGGCGACTATGTTCCATGAATTCGGTCACGGACTGCATGGCATGCTTTCGCGTGCGAAATACAAGTGCCAGTCGGGCACGGCTGTCGACCGCGACTTCGTGGAACTGCCGTCGCAGATTACCGAGCACTGGGCGCTCGAGCCGGAGCTGCTCAAGGTTTATGCGCACAACTACAAGACCGGCGAGGTCATTCCCGATGCGATTATTGAGAAACTTCAGGCTGCGTCGCGCCATAATGCAGGTTTCAATATGGCTGAACGTGTGGCTGCTTCTTATCTTGACCTCCAGTATGGCCAGATGGACTATGCCGGCGATGTCGACGTCAATGCTTTCGAGGAGAAGGTTGTTGAGGAACTCGGCATGCCCCGCGAGGTTGAATACCGCTACCACAGCCCGTATTTCAAACATATTTTCGGCAGCGACGGTTATGCTTCGGGATACTATACGTATCTCTGGGCCGAGGTGCTTGATACCGACGGCTTCGAGCTGTTCAAGGAGAATGGCGTGTTTGACCCGGAGACTGCGCGTTCGTTCAAGGAAAACATCCTTGAGATGGGCGGCAGCGAGGATCCGATGGAGCTTTACATAAAGTTCCGCGGACAGGCTCCGACTGCCGACGCGCTGTTGCGTCAGCACGGTCTCGACAAGCCTGCCGAGCCTAACGCCGATCTCAACAAGAAAGACTGATAAGTAATAAGACCGCGGTTAAAAACCGCGGCTACTATGCTGTCAAAGCAGACTCATAGTAGCCCGCCGCGGTTGTCGCAAAACGGTGAAATGTAGGGACGCTACGGACTGTGTGTCCCTGCATTCCGGGTTTTGCAACACTATAACGAAATAATACAGAAAGATGGTGCGGACGCGATGAATCGCGTCCCTACTGTTGAAATAGTGACAGATAATGCTTTGCCTATATCATACGTTTGGCTGCAAACTCAATTTTGCTGAAACCTCTACAATCGCGGAGATGCTGGAGGAGCGGGGTATCATGCGATGCGATGACAATGAAATCCCCGACATTATTCTTGTAAACACCTGCTCGGTGACCGGGGAGGCCGACAAGAAGTGCCGTCAGGCAATACGTTCGTTCCACCGCCGTTATCCCGATGCGGGTATAGTGGTGACAGGCTGCTATGCACAGCTGAAAGCTGATGAGGCTGCCTCGTTGCCGGGGGTGGTGATTGTGGCCGGTACTGACAGGAAGAATTCCATTCCCGAATATATCGACCGCTGGATTGCCGACAATAATGCGCAATGCCTGATAACGCCGCTGCAGCAGATGAAGGCGTTCAATCCGTCGTGTTCGCGCGGCGACCGCACACGCTATTTCCTGAAGGTGCAGGACGGCTGTGACTACTGGTGCACGTATTGCACGATACCGCGTGCGCGCGGGCGCAGCCGCTCGGCTTCGGTTGAGGAGATCGTGGGGCAGGCACGAACGGCGGCTGCCCGCGGGGGCAAGGAGATTGTGATTACCGGGGTCAATATCGGTGATTTCGGCAAGGGTACCGACAGGTCGTTTATCGACCTTTGCCGTGCTCTCGACGAGGTGGAGGGTATCGAGCGTTACCGCATATCGTCGATCGAGCCTAATCTGCTTACTGACGAGATTATCGACTTCGTGGCGCAGTCGAAGCGTTTCATGCCGCATTTCCATATTCCGCTGCAATGCGGGTCGGACGAGGTGCTGAGGCTGATGCGTCGCCATTACGATACGGCGCTGTTCCGCCACAAGATCGAGCGCATACGCGAGGTGATGCCGCATGCGTTTATCGGGGTGGACCTGATAGTGGGTGCACGCGGCGAGACGGAGGCGGAATTCGAGCGCTCATACGCGTTTGTGGAGTCGCTGCCGATATCGCGTCTGCATGTGTTCCCTTATTCTGAGCGTCCTGATACTCGTGCGCTGGAAATACCGCATGTGGTGAGCCAGGAGGATAAGCACCGACGGGCAGCGCGGATGATTGCGCTGTCAGATGCCAAGCTGAGTGCATTTACCCGTCAATTTATCGGCACTGCGCGCAAGGTGCTGCTCGAGCATTCGGCCGACGGGCAGCCTATGGGCGGGTTTACCGACAATTATATAAGGGTCTCGGTTGAGGCTCCGGAGCATCTCGACAATCATATAGTGGAGGTGATGCTCGCAGAGGAATGTGCGGGTTCGGAGTCAGTTAAAGGCTGTCTGATGCCGTGTTACAATATAAATGGAGGAACGGGACTGTGAAAAGGATAGGATATAAACTTGCCGACGGCGGTATGTGGCTGTTGTCGCATCTGCCTTTGGGTGTACTTTACCTGTTTGGCTGCGTGCTGTATGTGCTGCTTTATTATGTTGCGGGGTACCGCAAAAAGGTGGTGATGCAAAATCTGGCGGAGTCGTTTCCTGAGAAATCGCCGAAGGAGTTGCGTGAAACAGCCAAGGAGTTTTATCTGAATTTCGCCGATTACGTGGTGGAGACGATAAGGCTCGGCGGCATGTCGGAGCGCGAGATACGGTCGCGCATCACGTATGAGGATCTGGAGATTGTCGAGCGGTATCTTGAGGAGAAGCGGCCTGTGGTGGCTTATTTCTCGCACTGTTTCAACTGGGAGTGGGTGACGTCGCTCGGCGTGGTTGCCGATGTGGAGGGCAGCGAGCGCTCGCAGGTCTACCGCCCGTTGAAATCGAAGTGGATGGACGCGTATATGTTGCGCATACGCGAGCGTTTTAATTCGCGCTGCTATGCCAAGGCCACGGTGTTCCGCGAGCTTCTGCGACGACGCAAGGAGGGCGTAACGACGTTCACCGGCTTTATGAGCGACCAGAAGCCGAGCCACAATGACCCGGGATATATAACGATGCTGCTCAACCACCCGACGGCGATGATTACAGGCACGGCAACTGTGGCGCAGAAACTCGGGGCGGCGGTAGTGTACTTCGATATGACGAAGCTGCACCGCGGACGCTATCACGTGCGCATCGTACCTATAGCCGACGACGCATCGGCTATGGCTCCCGATGAGATAACGGAGCGCTATACGCGTCTGCTTGAATGCAATATACGCCGCCAGCCGTCAATATGGCTCTGGACCCACAAAAGGTGGAAACATCCGGTGGAACCGGGGAAGTAACTGTTTAATAATATGAAAGAGAGTGTTGCAAAACTTGAAGTCTGAAATGACGCCAATAACCACAATGACGCCTCTCCGAGGCTAATTTGCTGATACTTAGCATGCCCCAGGCTGTGCCTGGGGTTACATCACAATTGAGGGTGTTGCAAAACTCATTCTTATCTTTCCGCGGTTAAAAACCGCGGCTACTA
>CAMWJS010000024.1 GCA_947174635.1 uncultured Muribaculaceae bacterium | reverse complement strand
GAGCCGGAGGCTCGTGTCAGTGATTAACCGGGGTTCGCAGACCGCGGAGCGGGCGCAGACCCCGGCACCCCGACCCCCCCACATCCGAGCCCGAGCAGGGCGATGTGTGGTAACGACATTTAGTTCAGGCAGATCCACGCTCCATAGTATCGACTACTTAGTGTCAGAGACCACCATCCCCTATAGCATATAACTATTGAGTAGAGTCATGAGATAGGCCGACATCGATAGCATCGCCGCGCCGCATCCCCTCGCAGATATCACATCGCATTCCCCGCGGAGAGCCGGAGGCTCGTGTCAGTGATTAACCGGGGTTCGCAGACCGCGGAGCGGGCGCAGACCCCGGCTCACCGACATCCCCCCACATCCGAGCCCGGGAAGGGCGCTATGTGGTAGTGTCATTCCGTTATATAGCGACGAGGTCGCGCCGTATTCACACGGCGCGACCTCGCATATATAGTGATGTGCAATCTGTTACATTACAATCATCTTGAGGGTCTTGACGCATGTCTCGCCGGCGACAGTGCCGCTGAGACGTGTCACATAGATGCCTTGAGGCAGGTCGACGGCAATCTGCGATGCCGTTCCGTCGGCTGTCAGTCCCGAGTATTCAGCAACGACCGAACCGGTAGTGTTGTAGATGCTCAGAGCCAGGCCATCGGCTTGCGAGGGAGCGGAGTATGTGATTATGCCGGAATTGTAGGCAAGTGTCATCATGCTGTCGGCAATCTCGGGAACTCCGGTGACGCCCTCTTGGGCGATGTGCAGCCAGTGCGACTCGGTGGCGGGTATGTTGGGGATACGGATATACATCTTGTTGCCCACGCTTGCATAGCTTACCGCATCGTTTTCAGCAAGAACCTCGTCGAGCGACGACACCTTCTTTATGGCAGAGTCGGAGAAGTCGGCATAAGTGCTGTATTCGTAAGAATTGCCCTCCGATTTGGTCATAAGCTCATTGTTGTTGCCAAGGCGGAAATCGTGTATGCGGAGGAGTATGTCCTGCGGCTCGCTGTCATACATATTGTCCCATCCGTTGCCCTCGCGGTCGATATGGATATTAATGGAACCGTTGGAGCTTGTGGCGGTGAAACGGGTCAGTATGTAAGCGCCCTCGTCGAGCGATGAGGCTGAGGTGCGGTCGTCGTCATAGAATTCTCCCTTGTCGGTGCTCTGTGAGTATGACGGGAAATAATCTATAGTGAGGCGGTTAGACTCTATTTCGGCCGTGCTGGTGAATGTGTCCTGGCGATAGCGGGGCACGAACGAACCGCGGCGCATGAAGTGCGGTATGGTGCTTTTCGGTGCAGCGTAGCTGATGCTGCTGTGTCCGCCGTAGATGGTAGTGAAGTCGTTCATGTCAAGCCATTCGCCTTCGGGGAATGTAATCTCCTTTCTCTCGGAAGAGTCAAGTACTGGCGCAACGTAGATGTCCTGTCCCCACAGGTAGGCGTCGCGGCAGTCGGAGAGCACCGCTGGGTCTGAGTCGGCGAAATTGGCGGGGCGGGCTATCGGAGTGCCATTGGTAGTGTAGTAATATGACTGCGTGTAGGTATAGGGGAGGTAGGCATATCGCAGGTTGATTGCATTGCGCACATCGTCGCGGATGCCCATATATTCATCGCGCCATACTTCGGGCTTGGTTGGGGAGTGGGTGCGCATCGACGGATAGAACACACCGAGTTGCACCCAGCGGCGGTAGAGGTCGGCATTCGTCCCTGTCGCCGTGAAGCCGCCTATGTCGCTGCCGAGGTAGCTTACTCCCGACATTGATGCGCTGACGAGAGCGGGCACCTGAGCTTTGAGTCCTTCCCATGTGCGGGCTATGTCGCCTGTCCAGGGGAAGGTGTTGAATCTCTGCATTCCCGATGTTCCGGCGCGGGGCATGAGCATGTGGCGGGCCTCCGGACGGCACTCTTTGAGCGCTTCGATGGCGAGTTCACACCAGCGGTTGCCATATTCGTTGTGTATCTGGTTGATGTCGCCCAGTTCGTAGGTGCTCTCGTTGTCATGGCGTTCCGGCTCGCCCAGGTCGAGCCACCAGCCTTCGATACCTTCGAGGGTGCGCTTCTGGTAAAGGTCTTTGAACCATTCGATAGCTTCGGGTTTGGTGATGTCGAGAAGTCCCACATGCTCGGACTGGAGCCATTCCATGTTGTCTACATGGTCGTCCGAGAAAAATCCTTTGTCCTTCATCTCCTGGTAGTTTCCGCAGTTGCTGGTGAAGAAGGGCTCGGTGATGGCGATGGTATGTACATTCTCATTGCGGAAGTTATCCATCATATCCTGAGGATTGGGGTATCTTGAAGTGTCCCAGTCGATTTTACCCATCATCTGCACGCCACCCTGCCAGTGGATGTCAAACACGATGGCGTCGATGGGCACATTCATCTCTTTTGTTTTGCGGATTGTTTCCTCTGCTTCCTGTCGGGTCTCGAAACTGAATTTGGAGGTGATGTAGCCAAGAGCCCAGTAGGGCGGCAGTTCCTGAAGGCCGGTAAGGCGGGTGTAGTTCTCGACGGCTTTCTGCATCGAGCCGTGGCCGTTGTTTATGTCGCCGCCGCCGATGAAGTAGTATGCAATAGGGTTGCGGCTGCTGCTGGAGTAGGATGATCCGGTGGAGGTAGGCGTGATGCGTGCGTTGCGGTAATGGTCGTCGAAGTAGACACCGTAGCCGCGTGTCGATATGTAGAACGGGATACAGATGTTGTGGGGGTGTGATGTGCCCTGTCCCCAGTTGCCTGTCTGGGTGTTGTTCATCACCATTGTCTTGCCGTCCCAGTTGGTGTGGTTGCCGTTGTAGCCGCCGCCGTAAAACCCTTCGTCGCCCATGCTCTCGAACGACGCTTCTATTTTGCCGGGGGTGTTTACAAGGCCTGAAAGCTCACGGAGATACAACCGGTCATTGGCATCGTGGAACGATACCTGACAGGTTGATTTGTCGACATGCACCTTTATTCCGTCGGTGATGTCTACGGTTATGTCGCTGTCGTTGTCTGATATGGTGAATGACGGACGTAAAAATGCGTCGCCGGCTACAGATATCGACTGACGTTCCTCGGTGACCGATGCTCCGTTGCGTAATGTGAATACCTTGACTACCTGGTCGCTGACAGGGGTCAGCATGAGTTTTCCTTTCTCGGCTGTAACGGTCACAGTGCCTCCGGCGTTTTCATAAGAGAGCAGTGCTCCAAGTCCGGCAGTCGGGTCGGCTATCTGCTTGAGGTTTATGAACTGGTCGTCTTTATGCTGCTTGATATTCCCTGATTTGTCGCGAAATATGAAGCCGAGTTTTGTGAACCTGTCATCGTCGCTTCCGCCGAACCATGAAGCAATCGACGGGGTGAATGTAATCTTGTACAGGTTGGGGTTTGACTCGTCACGCACCATCTTGTATTTGTCGGTCATCGAATTCCACTCGGCCGGTGTGCCGAACCATGATTTGTCATCTCCGCCTTTGGATATCAGTCCGGTCCACAGATAGATTTCGTCAGTGTTGCGGAGATTGCTTTCGGCCGTGTAAGCCTTGTTGAACCACAGGGTGGCCTCCTGAAGCTGCGACGGCATTTCCGGTTCAAGCCAGTATTCCTTTTCGGGAAGGGTGTTTACCGGGTCGTATTCGCTATTGAGTCCCTTGTCGCCGCTCTCGGTGTAGACATGCCCGTTGACCAGGCGCCATGTCGCCGTGGTGTTGCTCTCCTGATTGCCGTTGAGGGTGTAGAAGCAGCAGTTGAGCGAGGCATTTTCAGGTGCCTGGAACTCATAGTCGTAGATGGCCCCGTTGAGAAACGCTTCCATCTTGCCGCCCGAAACATTGCTGTTGCCGGTAATCCTGACATACACGTTGTTCCATGCATTCTTGTTGTGGAAATGCACAGAGTAGTCAATGAGATCGCCGGTAGTGCCGCCCGACTGGGTGTAGCTGTCGATGTTGCCGTATATGACATCGCTGACAGGGGTGTTGCTGCCTTTGGCGGCAAAACCGAATACTTTGTTCCCGAAGGTGTCCTTTCCGCCGATGTAATCTTTTGTCTGGACGGAGCCGCCGTTGTTGAAGATTATGCCGGTGGCCTCGTCGTCAACCTCATAGCTCCATATATCGGAAAGCTCGGGATTGGCGGTGTAGGCCGCCATCTCTTTGCCCGGCCAGGCAGGTTTCTGACTTTCGGTCCAGCTGTCATTCCAGTAATAAATCTTTGGCTGGGACCATTTAGTCGCCGTGTTGTCGAAATAGACAGTGTAGGCGTTTGCGGTGCCTCCGGCTGCCGACATTATTGCCAGCGCGGCTGCACAACGCATTAATCTGTTGAATTTTGACATAAAATGATGAATATATAAGTATGATTATCTGAAAAATGTGTGCATTTTATAAGAGAGTGTTTTGATTCAAATTTCTATCATTCTCTTATATTGTTAATACGGTTTAAATTCAAACACTTTCTTAACGGCAAGATGCTGCACGGCAACGGTATGTTGCCGGCAGCATTCTTTCAATGAAGCAGTATGTTTCTGTCAATCAGCGGCGTTCCATTATCAGGGCGTCGATGATGGCATGGTTGGTGGCGAGGTTCATGTTCTCGTCGTAAGGCATCATCTCGATGGTGATTTTGTGGTTGCCTTTGCTGAGGCTTACGGGGATGTAGTTGGTGATGCCCCAGTCGTCCCAGTTGCCGACGCCGCGCTGCGGCATCACGACTGTGCCTGCCTTGACCCCGTCGACGAAGAGGGTGCGCACCGCGCATTTGTTTTCCGTGTTGACCGGGCCGTTGCCGTTGGCATAGCGGAGCGACAGGAAGTAGTCTCCGTCGGCGTCGACGTCAAACACTACCGGTGCTGTCTTATGGTCTACTTCGGCAAATCCATTGCCGCTGAAGCCGCGGATCACACCGCCTTCGGGCTGGTATGACACTTCGTCGGAAGTGAGTCGGGTAGCTGTCGACGCGGGCTTGACGCGCACTGCGGGCATGTTGGTGAGAGGCTCGGATGCGAACGACTCTACTCCGTCGGTATCAACGCCGATTACCTGGTAGACACCCGGAACCGATGCGTCGAACGAAGTCTCGCGTGTGGTGGCGATGCGTTCGCCGTTGCGGAGCACGATGTAGCCTGCGATATATTCTATCGGGTTCCATTGCAGGGTGTTCTCGTAGGGCGCTGCCGGATTGGCCGCTGCGATGTCGGTGTCGTGGGTGAATCGGGTCAGCGGGGTGAGAGGAGCCTTGACGTTGGCGGTGCGGTTCACCTTCATCGGGGCGATGTCGTTGTCGGCCATAGTGACAACTACGTTATAATTGCCTTTGGGACGGGCGGGGATTACGGCGCCGTTGACATCTTTCAGGCGCTTGCCGTTGACTGAGATGTCCTTCACGCGGTTGCCGTATCCGTTGACGGTGATGTCGATTTTCGAGCCGCGGTAGTCGAAGCCTTCGAGCGAACGGGTGCCGGCGAGGGCTTTGGGCACGAACGGCTTGATGTGCAGGCCGTCGGTCTCGAACGTGATGCCGAAAAGCACGCGGTGGGTGATGGCCAGATTGCCGGCAAGACACCACAGCATGTTCGACGAGTTGAGCTCGGTGGCGATGTCGCCGTTGTCGAGGTTGAAATTCTCCTTGTTGGTGGTGAAGAGCGCTGCCGGACGGAACACCGAGCCGATACCCTCCATCACGCCCTCCTCATTGCCGGTCTTGGCATTGGCGAGCACCCAGTACGATGCCACCCAGGGCCATAACGCATTGTTGTGGTAGGCGGGCATGTCCTTGATCTGCGGGAAGAAGATGGCCGGGCCGTAGGGTGTAGTGGGTACATTTTCAGTGATTGTGGCGGCCATCGAGTCGGGCACCTGGTCGTAGAGTATGGCGAAAGCCTGGCCGAGAGTCTCGGAGCGCGGGTTGATTATCGGATACTCGCGTCCGTAGGTGTACATTGCCATCGTGCCTTTCTCCGGCATCCAGAATTTCTTTATTATGCTCTCGTTGAGGCTTTTCGACATTTCGGCATATTTGGCGGCGTCATCTTTCTTGCCCAGCTCGGCGGCAATCTTCGACAGCACGTCGAGTGCGGCCACATGGACGGCGCCGGTGTTCTGTGCGTGCGATGCGTAGATGTCGACGGTCTGCATCCATTTCGGGTGGCTCTGCTCGCGCCAGTCGATAAATGAAGTCTCGCCGTTGACTGCGCCTTCGGTATAGGTGATTTCGAAATCGTCCTCAAGCGAGTTTTTGATTATGGGATAGATATATTCAAGCCAGTCGCGGTCGCCGGTCACCTTGTAGAGCTCGTAGGCGGCAACAGCCCATATCATGCGGTCGGAGCTGACGGGCCACGCACCGCCCGAACCGGTATCCTGTATGATGCGTCCGGTCGGGGTCACCTTCTTCATCAGCGATATCTTCGAAGCCTCGGGCTGGAGGTACGACATCGACAGGATGATGGAGTAGGATACGTCGCGCGTCCACACTCCGGCCCACTCCTTGCCTGTGCGCAGGGTGGTGTCGGGCTCTACGGCGTTGACCATCTCGTCGAGTCCCATATTATAGATGGCGTTGTGCAGTCGATTGTCGGAACGCAGTTGCGGGTAGCCCGAAATATCGTTTTTGAGTTTCCACGTTTTGTTGATCGGCATGAAGAAATGTGGCTGGGCAGAGTAGTCCGATATGATTTCGATATCGCTCGGGGCATAAGCCTTGTACTCTCCCTGGAAGATGGAGTCGCCGCTCCATCTGTAGGCCTCAGTGGCAACGATGTCACCGGCTGCCGACGCCTTCACAGGTATTGCAATTGCTGTGGCCGCCAATGTGAGTGATGATAATAGATTTCGTTTCATGGAATTGTAAATGTAGCTTGGTTTAGATAAAATGATAGATTGATGTCCTGGGGTCAAAAGTACAAAAAATACGTGAAACAGACAAATTCCCGGTAGCGGGTTGATTGCAAGCGGATTGTTTGCGGCTATTGGACCCGACATCGTTCAAAGCAAAATTAGCAACAATAATCTCTTCGGGCAATGCATTCCGCTGAAAATATAGACAAAGAAAAATGCAATATATTGATATATAGTAGCATGCCGTGCGCGCTTTCGCCCAAAAAAGTAGCATTATGGCGTAAAATAAGAGTATGTCTCAGAGCTATAATCTGAGTTAAAAAAGGTGTAGCAGACAGTGGGATGCTGTTTTGTGTGTCGTGCCCCCGCCCCTCTAAAAACGTATTTATGAAAATTCGGCGTGCAGGGCATTGAAGCGGGCGAGGGTTGCCGGAGTGAACTTGGACATCGAAGCGACGACGCGTTCAAGCGGTTTTTCTTTCATCTCGCCGCTTTTGGAATAAAATTTGTCGGCATAGCATATCAGTCGTTCGAGCAAAGTCTCGGGCAGATAGTCGCGTCGCGGTATCGGCAGGCCCGACGCTTCGATTTCGTCGGCGGTGATGCCGGCGCCGGTGTGCCGTTCGGCGATGCGGGCAAAACGTTCGTCAAATCCCTCGCGGCGCAGCAGGTCGGCGCCGGCCGTGCCGTGGCAAAGGTAGGGTAGCGTGCCGTGGCAGTCTATGCCGGGAGCGTCGGTCAGTGCTATTCCGATGTCATGGAGCATTGCTCCGGCCACTATATCATCCTCGTCAAGCTGCAGCGATTTGCGCCGGGCTATCTCGATTGCCTTGTCGGCAACCTGACGGCAATGCTTGATATAAATATCCCGTCGGCGAGTGCCGGCGGGATAATATTTATCGATTACTTTATCCAATTCATAATTCATAATTGCCACGATTGTGTATTGATTTGAAAAAACTTATCCTATTTTCCTTTGTAGGGACGCACGGCTCGTGCGTCCGAATTTGACGTTTGATAATCAGGACGTTGGCGGACGCACGAACCGTGCGTCCCTACATTTTGGAGGCATTAGCCTTGGAGATGCATAATTATGAATTATGAATTATGCATTGACAATAGTGTTCCAGCCGTGTATATCCTCCTCTTCGCCGAGCTGTATGGCGCGCAGCTTGTTGTAGAGGGCAGTGGTTATGGGTCCGGCCTCGCCGTTGCGCGACACGATGTATTTCTTGCCGGTGTCGATGTCGTCGATTTCGGCCACGGGCGATGCCACGGCTGCGGTGCCGCAGGCTGCCGCTTCGGTGATATCCCCAAGTTCCTCAAGGAGTATGTGGCGGCATTCAACCTCGATGCCCATATCCTTGGCGAGCTGCTGGAGCGATTTGTTGGTCACCGACGGGAGTATTGATTCCGAGGCCGGAGTGATGTATTTGCCGTCCTTGATGGCGAAGAAGTTGGCGGGGCCGCATTCGTCGAGATACTTTTTCTCGCGCGGGTCGAGATAAAGCACTGCCGAATAGCCGAGCTCGTGCGCTTTTTCACCGGCGGCGAGACTCGCGGCATAGTTGCCGCCTACTTTCCAGCGTCCGGTGCCTTTGGGCGCCACGCGGTCATACTCGCGCATGATACATATATTGGTGGGCTTGAATCCCTCCTTGAAGTAGGGGCCTACGGGAGTCACGAGTATGAGGAACACATATTCATCCGACGGTTTCACGCCCACGCGGGCGCTGACTCCGATTTCAAGCGGACGTATGTAGAGCGATGCGCCGCTGCCGTAGGGGGGGACGAAGTCGGCGTTGAGTTCCACCGCTTTGACCACCATCTGGCGGAACAGCTCTTCGGGCACCGGCTCCATGAGGATGCCTTCGGCCGACTGGCGTATGCGGCGTGCGTTCTCTTCGAGGCGGAACACGCGTATTTTGCCGTCCTTGCCGCGGAACGCTTTCAATCCCTCGAAAATTTCCTGGCCGTAGTGGAGTGCGGTCGCAGCGATGTGTATGTTGATATATTCTGAGTCGGTGACTTCGATTTCTCCCCATTTGCCGTCGCGGTAGGTGCAACGTACATTGTAGTTTGTCTTGCGGTAGCCGAACGATAAGTTGGCCCAGTCGATTTCTGTTGCCATAAGCTCTGTTTTTGATTATACTTTCTGAGTGCTTTCGGATTTTAGTGGGTTCTCACCCTCGCGGATATGGCTCCGTAGGGGCTGATGCCGGCATAAAATCGGATATTCTTTCTGAATATATGGCAAAAATACAATAAATTTCTTTATTTGCTTTAATTTTAATTGAAAATTCGCATGTCGATAGGTCGGAAAACGATATTTTTCCTGTTGCCCTATATAACGTGAATGTCCGCGGCAATCACTTGTCACGGACATCCATAGATTAGGGATCCGGTAGTGCAAACCGGTCTCTATTAATAAACGGGTTTAATCTTTAATTATCACTATTACCTATATCCTTCAAAGAAAGATATAAATACCGACGGTTACACGACCTCACGGTCTTGGCCGACGATTCCAATCTAACAAAACTATATTCTTTTATGGTGATTTGATTTTACTTGTTACACAGTTCGGGGGATGTCTTGCCTATGACGAGAACAGCCGTATATCGTCATTATTGGAAATAACGGATATCTGGCCGTGGTCTTTTACGGTCATTTTTGCCGTATGGGAAAGATGTCGGCTGTAGCGGTCGCCCATCTCTCACAATACATTATAGTCTTAGGTAATAACATCTGGCGATGTGATATTGTAATTGAAATTGTATAGACCTGTTGAGCGGTGCTCCTCTGAGCTGCTCCTGAATAAATAGGTAAAAAAAATCAAAGAGTTTACGCTGTAAATAACAATATCGGTTTTTGCAGTGAATCTTAGAAAATGGCTTGCATGGCGCATTATAAAAAATTGCGTTGTATTACAAGCTATCAACCTTTTTTTATCTATGGCGCAAAAATATATATTTGTTTTTTATTAAGCAAATTTTTCAAAACTAAATGAAAAAATGTAATTGCTTTGCTACAAATCAGGCCTCGCAGACGGTTTTGCCCGGTTGAATCCGCTGTATGTCGCACAAGGTATCACTTCGTCGGAAAATCAGTGTGGAAGGACCTTTATTTCAAAAACTTTCATTATCTTTACAACTTCAATACGCAAATTAACCACAAAAACATATTGCAATGAAAAAGGTAATGCTTGCAGCTGTCATGGCGGCCGTTGCCGCCGGTGGCGCAGTCGCCTCGGAGACATCGCCGCTATGGCTGAGAAACAGTGCGATATCTCCCGATGGCACAACAATCGCGTTCACCTACAAAGGTGATATATACACAGTCGGTGTAAACGGCGGAAGCGCGCGACGCATCACGGCCGAGGGCTATAACACCGCTCCGGTGTGGAGCCCCGATTCGCGCATGCTCGCCTTCAGCAGCGACCGTCTGGGCAGCGATGACATATTCATCGTAGAGGCCGGAGGTGGCACTCCAAGGCGTCTGACTTCGAACAGCGCCGCCGAGACTCCGCGCGCTTTTCTAAACGACTCCACCCTGCTGTTCGACACGCGCCTGATGCCTGCGGCCGAAGCGGCGGTAGGCGGTTTCCAGAATCAGACATATACCGTATCGACACGCGGCGGACGGCCTAAACTGTTCATGTCGGTGCCCACACTGGCTATGAGCGTCAACGCCGACGGCGACATCCTGTACCGCGACCGTAAAGGCTACGAGGACCCGCTGCGCAAGCATGAGCGCTCGTCGGGCACCGGCGATATTTGGCTGTTGCGCGACGGCTCGTTCACTCGTCTGACTTCGTTCAACGGACATGACGTCGACCCGGTCTGGGGCAAAGGCGACCAATTCTACTACGTCAGCGAGGAGGGCAACAACACGCTCAATATATATTCACGCAACATCGACGGCAGCGGTCTGCGGCGTCTCACTGACTATGAGCGACATCCCGTGCGCTCGCTCTCTGCAAGCGCCGACGGCTCCGTGCTCGCATATTCATGGAACGGTGAGCTCTACACACTGCGTCCGGGCTCCGGGCCATGCAAGGTCAATGTCGACATCGTGGCCGACCTCTATGACCCCGATACAGTGAAATACTTCACCGGAGGCGGTGCGACAGCGCTCGATGTGTCGCCCGACGGAAAGGAAGTGGCTTTCATCATTCGTGGCGATGTCTACGTGACATCGACCAAATACAAAACCACGCGCCGCATAACCGACACTCCCGGCCAGGAGCGCTGCATCAGTTTCTCGCCCGACGGCAAGATGCTTGTCTACGACAGCGAGCGCGACGGCAAGTGGCAGCTTTTCACTGCCAAAATAAAGGGGGACAAAGACAAACTGTTCACCTATGCCGACGAAATCGTCGAGGAACCGCTCTACTGCTGTGCCACTACGGCCCAGCAGCCCGAGTTCAGCCCCGACGGCAAAAAGGTGGCTTTCCTCGAGAACCGTACTGCAATCCGTGTCATCGACATTAAGACAAAGGAAACGGTTACGGCACTCGACGGCAAGTGGAACTATTCGTATGCCGACGGCGATGTCGGTTTCCGCTGGAGCCCCGATTCCCGCTGGCTTCTCGCTTCATATATAGGCGAGGGCGGTTGGAACAATTCAGACATAGCGCTTGTGAGCGCCGACGGATCCAAGGTGGTCGACCTTACTGAAAGCGGCTACTCCGAGGGCAATCCCCGCTGGGCGCTCGACGGAAAAGGGTTCACATACGAGTCGGGACGCTACGGCTACAAGAACCAGGCCTCATGGGGCGAGCAGACCGACATTCTGCTTATGATGCTCGACGGCGAAGGCTGGGATATACTCAACCGTACGAAGGAGGAGGCCGAAATGGCCGAGGATAGCTCCGAAAAGGATGACTCAGACAGCAGTGCCGACGCCGACAAGAAGAAAAAGGATAAGAAAAAGAAAGATAAAAAAGGCAAGAAAGGCGAGGATGTCGACGACGACGCTGTCAAGCCGTTGAAATTCGACCTCGACAACCGCCGTTACCGCACCCGCCGTCTCACCTCATCGTCAGGATTTATCGGCGATTATTTCCTCGACGGCAAGGGCGACAACCTCTATTATTCGGTCGGCGCTCCCGACGGCAAGGTCAATCTCATGAAAAAAGACCTCAAGAAGGGCGAGACCTCAGTATTCGCATCTGATGTCAGCGGAGGTTTCGTTCCCGACAGGAAAGGGGAGAACCTGTTCATAATCTCGGGCCGCGGTCTGAGCAAACTGTCACTCTCCGATGGCTCCAGGGACGATATTGAATTCAGTGCGCTGTACACCCGCACCCCTTCTGCCGAACGGGAATATATCTACGACCACATGCTGAGTCAGGTCGAAGCGAAATTCTATGATGAAAATCTTCATGGAGTCGATTGGAAAGCATACGGAGAGGACTACCGCAAATTCCTCCCTTACATCAACAATAACCGCGACTTCGCCACGATGATGAGCGAAATCCTCGGCGAACTCAACGCCTCGCACACCGGAGCGCGCTTCAGTGGCTCCGGAGCTCCGTTGTCAACAGCGTCGCTCGGCGCGTTCTTCGACGAAAGCTACGACGGCGAGGGGCTGAAGGTGGCCGAGGTGATAGCCCGCGGACCACTGTCTACCGCCAAGGCCGGCATCCGTGCAGGTGATGTCATAGTGTCGGTCGACGGAGTGAAAATCGAGGCCGGCGCCGACTATTTCCCGCTGCTCGAAGGCAAGGACGGCAAGAAGGTGAAACTCGAAGTCAAACCTGCCGACGGAGGCGCCGTGCGTCTTGTCGAGGTTAAACCTGTCTCGCAAGGCAGCATTTCGGGCCTGCTCTACGAGCGCTGGGTCGAGCGCAACCAGGCTCTCGTCGATTCCCTTTCCGGTGGCCGTCTCGCTTATGTTCATGTCCGGGGTATGGACTCCGAAAGCTATCGTCGCGTCTATCAGGATCTGCTGGGCCGCTACCGCAACCGTGAGGGAGTCGTGGTCGATACCCGCTTTAATGGTGGCGGATGGCTCCACAACGACCTTCTGCTGTTGCTGTCGGGCAAGGAATACATGCAATACGTGCCACGCGGACAGTATATCGGTTCCGAACCGTGGGCGCAGTGGAACAAACCGTCGGTGATGCTCGTCAACGAGGGCAACTATTCCGATGCATCGGGCACTCCCGAGGCTTATCAGGCTCTCGGCATTGGCGATGTTGTGGGCTCTCCCGTTCCCGGCACCATGACAGCCGTGTGGTGGGAGACACAGATCGACCCGTCGCTGGTGTTCGGCATTCCGCAGGTCACCAACAAGCTCTACGGCAAAACAATCCTCGAAAACAAGCAGCTCGACCCCGATGTGCTCATCTACAACAATCCGGGCGATCTCATCAAAGGCCATGACGCTCAGCTCGAAGGCGCCGTAGCCCACCTTTTGAAACAACTGAAGTAATTCATAATTCATAATTGGTCAGACACGTCCGACCGGTCTGACCTGTCCGACAACTCTCCGAAACAACAAAAAAAATCAACCAACCAATGAAACGACTTACCGCAATATTTACCGCTGCACTCGCGGCAACCATCCCCGCGCTGGCCTGCACGAGCCTTATCGTGGCAAAAGGCGCCGGCGAGGATAAAAGTGTTTTTGTAACATACGCAGCCGACTCCCACAGCCTCTACGGCGAGCTTTACAACCAGCCCGCCGCCGACCATCCCAAAGGCGCCATGCGCAAAGTGGTGGAGTGGGACACCGGCAAACCGCTCGGCGAAATCCCCGAACCGGCTCACACCTACGCCACAATCGGCAACATGAACGAGCACGGCCTCACCATCGCCGAGAGCACATGGGGCGGTCGCCACGAGCTTGCCGGAAGCGGCATGATTGACTACGGCTCGCTCATCTACATCACCTTGCAGCGTGCCAAAACTGCCCGCGAGGCTCTCAAAACCATGATCGAACTTGTCGACAAATACGGCTACGCCAGCGAGGGTGAGTCTTTCTCCATCGCCGACCCCGACGAGGTGTGGGTCATGGAGATGATTGGCAAGGGCGCCAAGGACAAAGGTGCCGTGTGGGTGGCGCGACGCGTGCCCGACGGATATATCTCAGGCCACGCCAACCACGCCCGCATCCACACATTCCCCCTCGATGACCCTGAGACAATCTACAGCAAGGATGTGATTTCTTTTGCCCGCAAGCAGGGCTATTTCAGCGGCAAGGACGAGGAGTTTGATTTCTCGAAAGCCTATGCCGTCACCGACTTCGGCGCTCTCCGCGGATGCGATGCCCGCGTATGGGCTTTCTTCAACCGCCACGCCGACGGCATGGATAAATATCTCCCCTGGATTGACCGTGCCGAAGGCGAGCCCCTTCCGCTCTGGGTAAAGCCGCGCAAGGCAGTGACCGCCGCCGACATGAAAGCGATGATGCGCGACCACTTCGAGGATACCCCCTACGACATGACCAACGACATAGGCGCCGGTCCCTACAAGGTGCCTTACCGCTGGCGTCCGATGACGTTTGAGGTAGACTCGGTGGAGTATACCAACGAGCGCGCCATCGCCACCCAGCAGACCGGTTTCTCATTCGTGGCTCAGATGCGCGGTCACCTGCCCGACTACATGAAAGGTCTGCTCTGGTTCGGCACCGACGATGCCAACACTTGCGTCTATCTCCCGATATTCTGCTCAGTGGACCATGCGCCCCACGAAGTGGCCGTGGGCAACGGCGACATGAACACTCTGTCGTGGACTTCCAATTTCTGGGTCAACAACTATGTGGCCAACCAGGCCTACAACCGCTACTCGCAGATGATACCCGACATACGCAAGGTGCAGACCGAGCTTGAGGAGGGTATCGTAAAGGATGTCGAGGTGGCCCTCGACCAGGTGCCTTTCTTCGAGGATGAGGATGCCCGCGAGCTGCTTCAGAACCTTGCCGACATCTGGGCCAAGAAAGCTACCGACCGCTACAAAGAACTTGGCGACTACTTGTTTGTTAAATATATGGACGGCAATATGAAAAAAGAGGAGAACGGTCAGTTCATGCGCAACGAATACGGCATGCCGGCCTATCCCTCCTTCCCCGGCTACGACGAACGCTACTACCGTTCGATCGTGAAAGATGCCGGCGAACGTCTCAAAGTGAAAGAAATCGACTATAAATAATTTAAATAACAGGAATTATGAGACTTGACGGCCGACGCAGAAGCGACAACGTAGACGACCGGCGTCGCGTGTCGGGAAAATCAATCGCGGCTGGTGGCGGCATTGTCGGCGCAATAATCGCCGTGGTAATCACTTTGATGAGCGGCGGCGACATCGGCACCGCTCTGACCAATGCCGCGTCGCAGGGCTTCGGCAGCGGCGGTTCTTATCCCGACTATGTTGAGGACGAGACCGATGCCTACCTCTTCGACCTGTCGTCGAAAGTGTTTGCCGGCACCGAGGATGTGTGGCGCGAGGAGTTCCGCAAGAATGGCTGGGGAGAATACCGCGAGCCCAAACTGGTAATCTACCGCGACGCAGTGCAGACTGCCTGCGGACAGGGCACCGCGCAGACCGGACCGTTCTATTGCTCCGCCGACCAGACCGTTTATATCGACCTCGGTTTTTTCCGCGACATGCAGTCGAACATCGGCGGTGGCGGTGACTTCGCCTACGCCTATGTCATAGCCCACGAAGTGGGGCACCACGTGCAGTATCTGCTCGGCACCCTTGACGATGCGCACAACGAGATGGCTCGCCTTTCGGAATCCGAAGCCAACAAAATCAGTGTGCGCCTCGAGCTGCAGGCCGACTACTATGCCGGCGTGTGGGCCAACCACGACAATGCGATGTACGGCTCGCTCGAACCGGGCGACCTCGAGGTGGCGCTTGACGTGGCGTCGAAAATCGGCGACGACTACCTCCAGCGCAAGGCCTATGGCCGCGAGATTCCTGACAGCTTCAACCACGGCCGCTCCGAACAGCGTGTCCGCTGGTTCAAAAAAGGCTTCGACACCGGCCTCTCAACAGCCGGCGACACCTTCTCCCCGTCATATAGCAGCTTGTAATCATCGCTGTCTCATAACTCTGAAAAGTGCGCTCAAAATGTAGGGGGGGTGCAGAACTCCAAAACGTAGGGAGGGTGTTGCAAAACTTCATATTGTAGGGACGCACGGCTCGTGCGTCCGCTTGTAACATCTGATAATCAGATTATTGGCGGACGCACGAGCCGTGCGTCCCTACATTTTGGAGGCATTTCTCTGAGTTCTGCAACACCCACCGCAAAACAGCGCTGATTATCAGTCTTTTACCGGACGCACGAGCCGTGCGTCCCTACAATGTGATGTTCTGTTTCAGTCGAGGTCGACGGCGCCTTCGCGGAGTATTACCGGTGATGATGAGTCGGTCAGGTCGACTATGGCCGAGGGGATGCAGCTACGTGGCCCGGAATCGATTGTCAGGGCTACGTCGGGGCTGTAGCTGTCGGCTATCTCCATCATGGCAAGGTGGCAGTCGTCGCTGTCAAGACTGTCGGTGACTATCGACGTGGTGAGCAGCGGGCGGCCGAGCTCTTCGGCAAGGCAGCGGGCAACATCGTCGTCGGGTATTCTGACGCCCACCTCCTTGCGCCCTTTGAACGCTTTGGGGAGCGTGGTGGCCGGCGGCAGAATGAATGTCACGGCGCCGGGGAGATTGCGGCGCATGATTTCAAACGCACGGTTGTCGATGCGTGCGAACTTCGCTGCCTGGCTCATGTCGGCGCACAATATGGCGAGATGCTGACGGCGCGGGTCGATATCTTTCAGACGGCACACTCGCTCGATGGCGCGCTGGTTGGTGGCGTCGCACCCTATGGCGTAGTAGGTGTCGGTAGGGTAGATGATCGGATTGCCGGCCTCGAGCGCCTCCACTGCCTCTTCGATAAACCGCATGTTGATATTTCCGGGGTAGATACGGAGAGATTTCATGTTTCTCTATGGTTTGAAGGTTGGAAAATTGGTTGCTTGTATGTCATGCCTGCCGGCGCACGATGCGTTCCGCCGGACGGGTGTTGATGATGAGTGGCACGTTCTCGATGTCGACATTGCTGGTGTCGAGTCCGAGAGCTGTTTCTTTGGGCAGGGCTATGCGGCGCAGCAGTGTGTGCAGGCGCATCATCACCCTGTCGGACGGCTTGCATGAGCTGTCGGGCGAGAAGAGATGGCGCAAAATCACGAAACGGAAGTTGCCGGCTATGCCGTGGCGCCCGAGCGACTCGTATTTCGACGTGATGTCGACGAGCCCGTCTTTCTGCAGGTCTTCGACAATCTGCCTGAAGTAGACGCTAAGCTGCGACTTGACCCTGAAGCCAAGATGCAGGTTGATGCGGTAGACGGTGTCGGGCACGATTATGCGGTAATCGTATTCGAGTGTGTCGGGGCGGTCGGTGTCGTCGATATGGATAATCCAGTAGTGGTCGGCACGTTTGGGATGCTTGTTGATGATGGAGTAGATGAGTTTGCTCTCCACGAGCCCGTCGTCGGCCGAGCGGCTGAGGTACACCACATTTGAGGCGTAGAGCGGTATCTCTTTGTCGGCGTGTATGTCGCGGATTACGGGGACGTAGGTGGCGAGTCCCTTCATGTCGACAAATTTGCCGCGTATCTCCTCGGCTCTGTGCCATACGAACATCACTGCGAACACGACTCCGGCTATCAGCACCGTGTACCAGCCGCCATGCACGAATTTGGTGGCGTTGGCGATAAAGAATATGCTCTCGAGCGAGAAGAATATGATGCCGAAAGCGAGCGTCAGCCAAGGCTTTACCTTGCGCGTGTGCATCCATACGCAAAGCAGCATTGTCGTCATGAGCATCGTTATGGTGATGGCAAGACCGTAGGCGGCTTCCATGTGTGCCGAGCTCCGGAATATAAGCACCGTGAATATGCAGCCGAGATAGAGGAATATGTTGACCATCGGTATGAACAGCTGGCCTTTTACGTCGGTGGGGTATTTGATGCGTATGCGCGGGAAGAAGTCAAGACCAATGGCTTCGCTGAACAGGGTGAACGACCCGCTCAGCAGCGCCTGGCTCGCTATGATGGCGGCGAGAGTGGACATGACGATGCCTATGCCGGTGAACCATTGCGGCATGATGCCGTAGAACGGATTGACCGACAGCACCGCGTCGGCCGGGTGCGACAGTATCCATGCTCCCTGCCCCAGATAGTTGAGCAGCAGCATCGCCTTGACGAAGCCCCAGGTAATCGATATGTTGCGGCGTCCGCAGTGGCCCAGGTCGGAGTATAGGGCCTCGGCGCCGGTGGTGCAGAGGAACACTGCGCCGAGCACCAGGAACCACCCGGGATAATCGACGAGCAGCCGCACGGCGTAGACGGGATTGAACGCCTTGAATATGGCGGGGCACGCGGTCATGGCAATCGCGCCGAGCACGCCGAGCATCAGGAACCATGCCAGCATTACCGGCCCGAAAAGGTTGCCGATGGTTTTGGTGCCGAAATACTGGAGTATGAAAATAAATGTGATGATGGCAAGCACAATCGGCATGACGGGAGCCGAGGCGTTGAGAGCTCCGAGCCCCTCGATTGCGGTAGTGACGGTGATGGCAGGTGTGATGACTCCGTCGGCCACTAAAGTGCTCGCGCCGACTATCGCTGCGATGTAGAGCCATCGCGGACGGCATCGCCGCAGCAGCGAGAAGAGCGCGAGTATGCCGCCCTCCCCCTTGTTGTCGGCGCGCAGGGCTATCACCACATATTTCAGTGTGGTCTGCAAGGTAAGCGTCCATATCACGCATGACACGGCTCCGATGACATAGTCGGCGTCGAAGTGCGGATTGACGTGCAATATGGTTTTCATCACGTAGAGCGGCGAGGTGCCTATGTCGCCGAACACTATGCCGAGCGTCATCACCAGCGTGAGCGCCGTCACTTTTCTTGTCTTGCTGCTTTCAGTCGCCATCGTCACAGTTATAATTTGGATAAACGTCTATACGTTTAGATAAACGTCTGTAGTCCCGATGATGTTTCGGCCGAAGGTCAGTCACCTGCTGCGCGGACTATGCGCGATGTGATGCCGGTGGCCGAGCAGTAGTCGGTGAGCAGACGGCGTGCTTCGGCATCGATGTCGGCGTCGCTCATGTCGGCGTCGCCGTAGATGTTGACGGTGATGAGTATGCGTTTTGTCGATGAGTCGACTGCTGTGCGGATGTTGTCGGAGGTAGGGGTGCCTATGCCTCCGGCAGCGTCGCGTATGACGGGGAGATTTTCGATGTTGAGGTCGCCGCGGCCTATTCCGGTGTAGGGCTCGTCGTGGAGTCCGCGCCCGAGGGTTATGGTGTCGCCCGCTATTTTGTCGCGGTCAAACACCCCCAGCGAGCAGCCGCATTTGAGCGACAGCAGGTTGCCGGCGTCAGCAAGATTGTTGACCACATAGAGGCCGAGCTGCTTGAGTATGCGGCGCGACATCTGTTCCTGCGACGGACGGTAGCGGTTGGGGTCTTTGCCGAAACGCTTGTAGGCGGCGCGTGTGGCCGCTATGCCCGGGCGGCGGTTGATGTCGGCAATTTCCATCACCTGCTGCATCGATTCGGCGAAACGGTTGATTTCGTCGGTCAGTGCAGTGGGTGTGTCACCACCTGTGACATCGGCCTCAAGCTGAAGCATGCGGTAGTCGGGTGCCAGTCCGGTGAATTCTTCTGAAAATGCTACATTTATCATACGCGTGCTCTATATGATGTCATAAACGGTAGGGTCGGGCACTCCGGCGGCGGCGAGAGCTTCGGCGCGTTCGCGGCAAGTGCCGCAAGTGCCGCAGTGGTGCTCGGTGCCGCGGTAGCAGCTGTAGGTGGCGGAGTAGTCGACGCCGAGGCGTGTGCCGCGTTCCACAATCTGCCCTTTGGAGAGGTGGGTGTAGGGCGCCGACAGGCGTATCCCCTCGTAGGTGCCTTCGCTGATGGCTTTTCCCATGGCGTCGACAAAGCCTGGGCGGCAGTCGGGGTAGATGGCGTGGTCGCCCGAGTGGTTGGCGATGAGTATGGTCGACAGGTTGTGGGTCTCGGCGAGACCGGCGGCTACCGAGAGCATTATGCCGTTGCGGAACGGCACCACCGTTGAGCGCATGTTTTCGTCGTCATAGTTGCCTTCAGGAATTGCGTCGGCTCCTTCAAGAAGCGAACTCTTGAAATATTGCGACATGAATCCCAGGTCGATTTCTATGAGCTTTATCCCTAATTTCGCGCAGTTGCGGCGGGCGCATTCGGCTTCACGCTCATTGTGGTTTGAGCCGTAGTGGAAGTTGACGGCAAGGGCAATGTCGTCGGCATACTCCCACAGAAGCGTGGTAGAATCAAGTCCCCCGGAATATACTATCAGTGACTGTTTCATGATGGGTTGAAGTTTAACACGTTGTTGCCCGGTTGCGGGGCGATATTGTCAGAATGAGTCGGGAAACGATGCCTCAAGCCGCTTTTTCACAAGCCATTGGTGGTCGTCGTCGCCGTAGTTGGCAAACGGATGGATGGCGATGCCGCCGCGGGGTGTGAATATCCCTTTCACCTCGATGTAACGCGGGTCCATGAGCCGGCAGAGGTCTTTCATGATGATATTCACGCAGTCTTCGTGGAAGTCGCCGTGGTTGCGGAAGCTGAACAGATACAGCTTCAGGCTCTTGCTCTCGACCATTCTCTCGCGTGGTATGTAGCTTATGATGATTTTGGCGAAGTCGGGTTGCCCGGTCTTGGGGCACAGCGAAGTGAACTCGGGGCAGGTGAATGTCACGAGATATTCGTTGCCGGGGTGCTTGTTGACAAATGTCTCAAGCACCTCGGGAGCGTATTGTGTGGGATATTTCACTCCGGTGTTGCCCAGGAGTGTTACCCCTTCAAGTTGTTTGTCGTCTCGCATGTCTCGGTCAGTTTATATGGTTAGTCGCCCATGGTGCGGAGCAGCTCGTCGTTGTCGCGTGTGCGCTCCATGCGGTCTTTGATGAATTCCATCGCTTCGATCGAGTTGCGGTCGGAAAGGAAGCGGCGGAGTATCCACATGCGGTTGAGGGTCTCGGTGCGCAGCAGCAGGTCGTCGCGGCGTGTGCTCGATGCGGTGATGTCGACGGCGGGGAATATGCGCTTGTTCGACAGCTTGCGGTCGAGCTGCAGCTCCATGTTGCCGGTGCCCTTGAACTCCTCGAAGATTACTTCGTCCATCTTCGAACTTGTCTCGGTCAGGGCTGTGGCTATGATGGTGAGCGAGCCGCCGCCTTCGATGTTGCGGGCTGCACCGAAGAAACGTTTGGGTTTCTGCAGGGCGTTGGCGTCGACACCTCCGGAGAGTATCTTGCCTGACGCGGGGCTGACGGTGTTGTAGGCGCGTGCCAGACGTGTGATCGAGTCGAGGAGTATCACCACGTCGTGGCCGCATTCGACCATGCGTTTTGCTTTCTCGAGCACGATGCTTGCGATTTTGACATGACGGTCGGCGGGCTCGTCGAATGTCGATGCGATGACTTCGGCGTTGACCGAACGCATCATGTCGGTGACCTCCTCCGGACGCTCGTCAATGAGCAGTATCATGATGTAGGTCTCGGGATGGTTTTCGGCAATGGCGTTGGCGATATCTTTAAGAAGCAGTGTCTTACCTGTTTTCGGGGGAGCCACAATCAGACCGCGCTGTCCTTTGCCGATGGGTGAGAACATGTCGACAACGCGTGTCGATATGTTGCATGAACGGCCTGATGTGAGGTCGAACTTCTCGTCGGGGAAAAGGGGTGTGAGGTGCTCGAACAGAGTGCGGTCGCGGATAAACTCGGGTGTGCGGCCGTTGATCATGCGGGCCTCGCACATCGGGAAGTATTTGTCACCTTCGTGGGGCGGGCGGATGGTGCATTCCACTACGTCGCCGGGGCGCAGCGCGTATTGCTTGATCTGCTGCTGGGTGACGTAGATGTCGTCGGGCGATGAGAGGTAGTTGTAGTCGCTTGAACGCAGGAAACCGTAGCCTTCGGGCATCACTTCAAGCACGCCCTGGGCCTCGATGAGTCCGTCGAAGCTGTAACGGTGCTCCTGTCGAATGGGCTGTTGCTGCTGTTGCTGTTTGTTGCGGTTCTTTTTGTTCTTTTTGCCCTGTTGCTGCTGTTGCTGCGGTGTCTGTGTGTCGGCTCCGGGCTCATGGATTATGATGGGAGCTGCAGCAGCAGCTGCGGCCGCTTCCTCGCGTTCTTTCTGCGAGCGCGGTGCGAATGTCTTTCCGGCAGCACGCGGGAAGAACGATCCGAACGACACCTGTTGCTGCTGGCGCGGTTCACGCGATTGCTGCTGTTGGGGCTGTTGGTTTTCGGCTGCTTCGGGAGCGTTGTTTTCTGTAGTGCTGTTTTCGGCAGCCGGAGTTTCTTCCTGCTGAGGTTGTGGCTCCGGTTCGGCCGTAGCGTTATCCTTTGCCGACGAGGCTTCGGGCAGCTGCAGCATCAGGGCGTTTTCGGCGGAATCGGCAGTCGCTTCTGCTGCTTCTGCTGCATCTGCTGCTTTTGCTTTCGGCTTGCGTCCGCGGCGCTGGGTTGTCGGCTGGCTTGGCTGCTCTTCGGCGTTGGCTTCCTGCTGGGGGGCGGCTTCCTGCTGGGGGGCATTTTCGGCTTTTGCTTTACGCCCTCCGCGACGGCGGGGAGTCTCGGCATTTTCTGCCTGCGCTTCGTTCTCAGCAGCGGGGCTTTGTTCCGCGGCGGCAGTCTCTTCGCCGGCCTTCGGCTTGCGCGGTGTTTTTTCCGCACGTTTCTCGCGCGGCTGGCGGCGTTTCTTTTCCGGCGGATTGGCGGCCGATGTGGATGCTACGTTTATGGCTTGGTTGTCAAGAATATCGTAGATAATATTTTGTCGGTTGTCGGGGTTGAATTTTTTTATTCCCATCGACTCGGCTACCTGGCGGAGCCGGTCATCGTCCATGGCTGTAAGTTCATGAATATTATACATGCTTTTATATAATATGTTGAGTTAAGAAGTTGATGATTAATTTGTTGCCGTCCCAAAAGAGAGATTTTGCCATAATCGGGCGGCTTTGTTGGAGATGAATGCTGTTTCCGAGGTCACGCGGATGTGGAGTGACGCGTGGAATTATCGTGTTGGCTTTGATTCTTGTGCCGCTTCCGCGACGGTTTTCGTTGTGACGTGGACGCGACTGGTCTCCGACGGCAACGGATTTGTTGATATTATACCCTGTTTAAATGAAGATATAGCTTGTAATGATAGCAAATCCTGACAAGAGGTCAGCAATGGCTTCATAAATGATTTTTTGGAAATTGGGAATGATTCACTACAAGAGTTTAACAATCGAAGTGCGATTTTGTTTTCCCCGGAGCATATATGTGAAAATATTGGATTTGATTGAAATACAGTCGCTACAGTAGTAGCTTCGGCTTGGTCATGGCGGCTATTTCCTTTTGTCCGCAGGCTCGTTCGCACATAAAATATGGTCGGCTACGAGCGGAGACTCTCTCATATTTCCGATGCAAATTTAATAAATTATATTAATTCCGCAAAATTTCATGGGAAAACTTTACGTGAGTCCGGCGTCATGCGATGCGCATTCGACATGGCTATTGCAGTTTTCTGCGGACGGCATCGGCTATAACTGCGGTGGCGTCGGTGCGGGCTTTGAGCAGGGCGGCCACGGGATGCGCGTCGAGCGAGCCTCTGACTGCCTGGAAGTCGGCGGCACGGGTGTGCTCTCCTGCCTGTCCGAAGCCGGCTGTGATGTCGGGGTTGTCGCTGTCAAATTCCTTTTCGGCATCGTGCCGGAGCATGTCGGCGAACCGGCGGTCGATTTGGAGCCATTCGTCGAGCAGGCGTGCGAGTGTCTCTTTGTCGGGGTCGGGCAGTGTCAGTCCCGGCTCGTCGGCAAGCTGTCGGGCAATCCGGTCCCATTCGAGCCGGCGGTATGTCGCATCCCACTGACGGCTGTCGGGCAACCCGGAGCGGAGCATGCCGGCGGGTGCGGCCATTCCGGCAATGTCAATCCATCGCTGACAGCTATCGCTGTCGCCGGCTGTCAGCGGCAGGCCGTCGGCTATACGCCGCATCAGCGTGCCGAGCGTGTAGTGGCGGAGTGCCGACCGGTAGATGGTGAGTGCCCGCTGGGCATGCGTCTTTTTTATGATAAATCCGCGGCAGGCGTATGTGTCATTGTCGGGGTGCCCGGCGGTCAGATTTTCGAGCAGGGCAATCCCTTCCGAAATGCGTTGTGCGGTATACGGATTGAAAATGTCGAACGTGATGATGTCGGATGACGGTTGCGGACGCCGGTCGCGTCGCGGCCATTTGTCGGCGTCGCGGGCAACTCCGATATTTCCCAGCGCCAGGGCAGGTATCACCATTGTGGCGCCTTCATTCTCCACTACATAGGAGAAGGGGAGCGAAGATGTGTCGGGGTGCGATTTGTGGCGTCCCATCACCATCGAGAATGCCCCGATATGCGCAGGCCACATCAGATATGCGTCCGATGCAAGTTTCACTCCGCGTTCGAGCACGCCGTGGTGGCACGGGCCTGTCTTGTAGAGGTGGTTGCTCTGGTTGGCTCCGGAGCCGGCGTTGAACATTGACGTCATGCCCCCGATGAGCAGCGTCGACTTATGCATCGACACGGTGTATGGGCCGGCAAACAGTGCGGCTGCCTCGCCGTTTTCGAGTATGCAGTTGGAGAAAATCAGCGAATGGTGGGCGCTGAAGCCGTTGGCTATGCGGCTCCCCTCGCCGACGAATACATGGTCGATGCGGGCGGCCGTGTCGACGGTCGATTTTCGGGCCATAATGAAGTCGGCGGCGATGACATCGGTGCCGACATACGCGTCCTCTCCGACAGTGCCGTTGACCAGACGCGATGCTCCGCGTATTGTGGCGCCGGAGCGTATGTCAAGGCCTGAGAGATGGCCCGAACCGATGATGGTGACATCTGTCCCGATGATGGTGCGGCTGCATTGGCTTGCATCCGATTTTTCCCTGATGCCTGATTTCAGCCGGTCGACAATCGTCATGTCGTGCCGGCACATGGCTATGGCCCATGCTTCCTGGGCCGACAGTCCGTAATATATGGGCACCTCGCGTCCGCCTGTCTCGCTCAGCACCTCCACCTCGACTCCGGTTCCGTGGCTTGATGACGGCGGGCAGTCGATGGTATCCACATTCCTTATCACGGAACGGTCGCCTATGGTGCAGCCGGACATGACATTGCCTATATTGGCTATGTGGACGCCGCGGCCTACCGAGCAGTCTGATAAAAAGGCATTGCTGATGCCTGATTCAAATGTTGTGTTGTCAAGAGAGACGTTGCCTTCAGCCGGATACAGCGCTATGTCGCCGGCAAAAGTGACATTGCGGTAAGCCGATACGATGAACGGGTCTTCCACTTTTACTTTATCCCAGCATGTGCAGCGGCATCCCTGAAGTTCAAGCAGGCCGGTTTCGTCGGACGTAAGCGGGCGGAGGCTCATATTGCGGATATTCAGAAACTGTATTTCTCGGCTACTTCCTCAAGGCTGTAGCCGTGCATGTCTTTTTCCGACAGAAGCATGTCGGACGGCTCTATGCGCCAGTCGATGGCAAGGCGCGGGTCGTCGAAACGCAGTGTGGCCTCCGACTGGGGGGCATACACGTTGTCGACTTTATACTGGAACTGGGCTACATCGCTGAGCACCACGAACCCGTGGGCAAAGCCGCGGGGAATGAAAAGCTGACGGCCGTTTTCGTGCGACAGTTCGACGGCGACATGCTCTCCGAAAGTAGGAGAGTCCTTGCGCAGGTCGACGGCGACGTCAAGCACCGCACCCTGCGACACCCTCACAAGCTTGGCCTGCGAATACTCGCCTTTCTGGAAATGCAGTCCGCGAAGCACACCGCGCGACGAGAATGACTCGTTGTCCTGTATAAACTTCACGTCGCCTACGTTGGCGATAAATTCTTCCAGTTTGAATGTCTCTGAAAAATATCCGCGGGCATCGCCGAAGCGTTTCGGCTCGATTACCCACACTCCTTCTATTTTTTGCTTTATAAATTGCATGATGTTATTGAATGTTTTGGCAAAATTAGTAATTTTGTAAGACAATTTGTAGATTATGAACGAAAAAAGTTGGAGCTAACGGATTTCGTCACATCTCTTTAATCCGGATTACAATGAATATAATACTTTTTGATGCGCCTGAAGTGCGTGAAAACCTGCTTCCGCTGTCGTTTACACGCCCCATCGCCGATTTCCGAGTCGGCATCACCACCATACGCTCCAAGTGGGAAAGGATACTCCCGGGCGACTACTCATATATCACTGCCGGTTACCTGTCGGAAAAATATACTGCGACAGTAGACGCCGGTGATGAAAATCTGTTTGTAGCCGGCCACGTGATACCCGATTATTCGCCGGCATTTGCCGAGTCGGTCGCTACGCTTGGAGTTGGCGAGGCTCTGTTTTGCAATGGCGAGCTGGTCGCATTCCGCGGCAGCCGTGCTTCGTTTGACGAGGGACGTCACTCCTCGGTGAAGGTATGGGAGGGCTCGCTGACTGCCATACATTTTGTCTACGACGTGTTTCTTAACAACGGCGACCAGATTGTAAAGGATTATGCCATGCTCGATGTTGCCGACGGGCAGCCGCTTTCGGCATCCAACACTCTTATCGGCGACGCTTTCGATGCCGCCGGACGCCCGATGCTCTACATCGCTCCGGGAGCCACTGTGGAGGGCGCGATAATAAATGTAAAAGGGGGACCGGTCTATATCGGTCCTGACGCCGAGGTGATGGAGGGATGCTGTCTGCGCGGCCCGGTCGCCTTGTGCGAGCACGCCGTGTTCAATATGGGCACCAAGGTATATCCGGCCACTACGGTGGGCCCCTGGAGCAAAATGGGTGGCGAGCTCAACAATGCCGTGATTTTCGGCTACAGCAATAAGGCGCACGACGGCTTCCTGGGCAATGCCGTGATAGGCGAATGGTGCAATCTCGGCGCCGACTGCGTGGCTTCGAACCTCAAGAACGATTACTCCAAAGTGCGCGTATGGAACTATGCGCAGCACCGTTTCCAGCGCACCGACCTGCAATTCTGCGGTCTTATCATGGGCGACCACTCCAAGGCGGGCATCAACACGATGTTCAACACCGCCACGGTGGTGGGCGTGGGCTGCAATATCCACGGTTCAGGATTTCCGCGCACGTTTATCCCTTCGTTCAGCGAAGGTGGAGCGGCCGGTTTCAGCGACGTGCAGCTGTCGAAATTCTTCGACATCGCCGAGCGTGTGATGGCGCGTCGCCACAAGGAACTTACCGAGGCCGACCGCCATATCTTCGAGAGCATATTTGAAATTGCGGATACATACAAATAACTAAGAGATACGCTCTGATAATTAAGAGATACGCTCTGGAGTGACTGTTCTTAATTTGAACGGTTTGGATAAAATAATTTTCAACAGTTGCTTATAATGAAAAAGATAATAGTAGCGGCCATAGCGGCGCTGACTGCCCTGTCGGCTGATGCGCTGCAGTCAGCAGTGCAGGCTGATACGATATCGGTCGAGCCGGCTCCGTCATCCTATGAAAAGCCGACATTCCGCCTGCCGGAATGGTTCCCGGCGGTCAACGGTACGATACGTGCCAACTATGAGCTCGATACGGAGAATGGCGCCAGCCGCTTCCGTGTGAGAAACGCGCGTGTGGCTTTGGCCGGCACTGTGGTGCCTGAATTTGAATATAAGGCGGAAATCGACCTTTGTGACGAGGGTAAAATCAAGATGCTTGACGCTTATGTGCGTTATGCGCCTGTCAGCCTGCCTATTACGACAACCGTAGGCCAGATGCGAGTCCCGTTTACAATCGATGCCCACCGCGGTCCGCACCAGCAGTATTTTGCCAACAGATCGTTTTTGGCAAAATACGGGGGGAATGTGAGGGATGTGGGTCTCGCCGCGCAATATACCGTCAAAGGGAATGTGCCTCTTACTCTGCAGGCCGGAGTGTTCAACGGCTCAGGGCTTACCAACCAGAAAGACTATTGGACAAGAACTTTCAATTTCTCATTGAAAGCAACGGCGCGCATTGCAAAAGTGCTGACTCTTGAGGCGAGTTGCCAGAAGTCGAGGCCTGAGGATATCAGCATCATGATGTGGGATGCCGGAGTCGCCTATGATGACGGTTTCTGGCACGTCGAGGCTGAATACCTGCGCAAGAATTACGTGCGTGGCGCTTTTGACGGTGTCAATCTGTTCAATTCTTTCATATCGCGAAAATTTCACCTCAATCATAAACTTACATCGATAGCCGCGTTGGGCCGCTATGATTTCATGGACGAGCATTCCGACGGAATTAAGAATGCCGACGGCGCTCTCACTGCCACACAGCCGCAGCGCCATCGTGTCACTGTCGGTTCGACGCTCACATTCGGAGCCGCACGCAGAGTGGAGCTCCGGCTCAACTACGAGAAGTATTTCTATCACAAAGATGCAGTAATTCCGGTGTCGGATCACGACAAACTGGTGATGGAAGTGATGTGCCGGTTTTGAAATAATGCCGAAATGTCGCGTATAACCGCGAAGAAATGACAAAATGAAAGGTTATGGCTGTGAAAATTTTGAAAATAGCTATAAAATGAGTAGTTTTGTGGCGAAATTTAATGTGTTATTAGAAATATCTAAAAAAATGAATGTAGCAGTAGTAGGCGCAAGTGGCGCCGTCGGTCAGGAATTTCTCCGTGTGCTCGATGAGCAGAATTTTCCCATTGACAATCTGGTATTGTTCGGCTCTGCCCGTTCGGCAGGCCGCAGTTACACTTTCAAAGGAAAAGAGTATATCGTCAAGGAACTTCGTGAAAACCCCGACGATTTCAAAGATATAGATGTGGCCTTCACTTCGGCCGGCGCCGGAGTGTCGAAGCAGTTCGCTCCGGTCATCACAGCCCACGGCGCGCTGATGATTGACAACTCGAGCGCGTTCCGCATGGACACCGACGTGCCCTTGGTAGTGCCTGAAGTAAACGGCGACGATGCCTTCGACACACCCCGCAACATCATCGCCAACCCCAACTGCACCACCATACAGATGGTGGTGGCTCTCAAGGCTATCAACGACATCTCTCCAATACGCCGCGTGCATGTAGCCACTTACCAGGCCGCCAGCGGTGCAGGTGCCGCAGCGATGGACGAACTCGTGGAGCAGTACCGTCAGCTTGGCGCCGGTGAAGAGCCTACAGTAAAGAAATTCGCCCATCAGCTCGCCTACAATGTCATCCCCCACATCGATGTGTTCCAGGAGAACGGATACACCAAGGAGGAGATGAAGATGTACAACGAGACAAAGAAAATCATGCATGCGCCCGATCTCGATGTCAGCGCGATGTGCGTACGCGTCCCTGTGATGCGCGCCCACTCCGAGGCTATCTGGGTTGAGACCGAAACTCCCGTCGGCGTTGAGCAGGCCCGCGAGGCGTTCGCCAATGCCGAAGGCGTGGTCGTTGTCGATGCTCCGATGGAAAACAAATATCCCATGCCTCTCGACATCGCCGGCAAGGACCCTGTCTACGTAGGCCGTATCCGTCAGGACCTCGCCAACCCCAACGGGCTGTCGTTCTGGGTGGTGGGCGACCAGATCAAGAAAGGAGCCGCCCTCAATGCCGTGCAGATTGCCCTCTACATGATACGCAAAGGCGCGTTCAGAAAGTAATTATACCAAGAGGGTGTCGCAGGACTAAAAATATATATCCGGAAATTTATGCATCCTCCTGTAGTGCTGCACCCCGGTGCAGACTATGGCTATCGGTTGACAATCAACCGATAGCTGCTGAGCCGGGCACAGCGCTACAGGATAGAGATGCGAATTTTGGTTCTGCGGCACCCTCTATTTTTTATCCTTAAATATAATCTGTGAATGAAAGTCTTTTACGACAGTACGATATTCTCGCGTCAGACCATTGGCGGCATCTCGCGGTACTTTGTGGAACTGACCAATCATCTGCCACAGAGCGTGACGCCCATGCTCGGGTTGCGCGCGAGCGAGAACCTGTACCTCGATGAGCTGCGCACCCCGCGCCGCCATCTGTCGTTGCGCCATGTCCCCGACCACAGGAAACTTTACCGCAAAATCAACGGTTATTTCGACCGCAGGATTATGAAGCGTGGCGACTACGACATCATTCATCCCACGGATTATAACACGGTATACCCCAAATACAACAGCAGGCCGGTGGTGCTCACCGTCCACGACCTTATCCACAAGCGGCTTCCGGGCTGGTTCAGCGCCGGAGCCATCGATGATATAGACCGCTGCATAATGGGCGCCGACGCTCTCATTGCCATCAGTCAGGCCACCAAAGACGATATGGTGGAATATTACGGACTTGACGCAAGCCGTATCACCGTCATACACCACGGCTACACGCCTGTGGCTTCCGGCGAGTGTGTGAAGGCTCCTGTCGACGGACGGTATATACTGTTCGTGGGTAAGCGTGGCGGTTACAAAAACTTCGATGCACTGCTCAAGGCGTTTGCCATAATAGCGGAGAAAGACCGCGACCTGCGGCTCGTGTGCACGGGGCGTCCGTTCACATCCGACGAGAAGCGTGCTATAAGCGCTGCCGGAGTGGCGGGGCGCGTGGAGCAGCATCTGTTTCCGACATCGCAGCTCGGTCCGCTCTATGCCGGTGCTTTATGCTATGTGTTTCCCTCAAAACTCGAAGGATTCGGCATGCCTATACTTGAAGCTTTCGCCGCCGGGACTCCGGTGGTGCTGAGCGATGCGTCGTGTCTGCCCGAGATTGCGGCCGATGCGGCGTTCTATTTCAATCCCGACGATCCGGCCGACATTGCCGACGCGGTAAGCCGGGTGATCTACGACCCGCAGGAGAGACTCAGACTCATCGGGGCCGGCACGCGCCGACTCGCTGATTTCTCTTGGGAAAAGACTGCGGCCATGACAGCCGCAGTCTATGACTCCGTGCTCAATTCCAGATAAACTTAACATTATCCCTGAACCGACCATGACGTTACTCTCTACTGCACTTGTCAGCAATCCGGTAGCGATTTTCCTTATCGTGCTGGTCATAATACTGATGGCGCCGGTGCTGCTCAACAAACTCAAGATACCGCATATCATAGGCATGATAGTGGCGGGGGTGGTTGTCGGCCCTTTCGGGTTCAATATTCTTGCCGACGACTCCAGTTTCGAGATTTTCGGTGAGGTGGGATTGCTCTACCTCATGTTTCTCGCTGGCATAGAGATAGATATGTATCATCTCAAGCTAAATCTCAAGCGCGGACTGCTTTTCGGGGCACTGACATTTGTCATACCGATGGTGATGGGTGCGGTGGCGAGCGTGTATCTGCTTAAGATTGATTGGCTTACGTCGATTCTGCTGGCATCGATGTATGCATCTCATACGCTGATAGCCTATCCGGTGGCCGCGCGTTTCGGTATCACGAAATCGCCGGCGGTGCTGATTTCGATTGTCGGTACGATTATAGCTGTGATAGGAGCGCTCCTTGTGCTCGGCGCGGCGGTCAATATCCATGAGGTGGGGCGCTTTGAGAGCGCTTCAATTGCATGGCTGCTGTGCAAGTTGGTGATGTATTGCGCGGCAGTGCTTTATATCTATCCGCGTCTGACACGATATTTCTTCAAGACCTACTCTGACAATGTCACGCAATATGTGTTCGTGCTTGCTATGGTGCTGCTTTCGGCGCTCGTTTCCAAGCTTATAGGGCTTGAGGCGGTGCTCGGTGCATTCTTCGCCGGGCTGGTGCTGAACCGGTATATACCCACTTCGTCTACGCTGATGAGCCGCATCGAGTTTGTCGGCAACGCGCTGTTCATCCCTTACTTCCTGATAGGTGTGGGCATGATGATCGACGTGCGTGTCATCGGCAATGTGGAGACGCTGTGGGTGACGGCCGTGATGCTTGTCATCGCGCTGTCGAGCAAGTGGCTTGCCGCATGGGGCGCCCAGAAGTTATATAAGATGAACGGGGCGGAGCGTGGCATTATGTTCGGCCTTACCACGGCTCATACGGCTGTAGCGCTGGCGGTGGTGACTATCGGTTACAATATGGTGTTGCCCGACGGCACGCGCATGATGGACGAGACCATACTCAACGGTACGGTGCTCGTGATACTCGTCACCTGTGCCATCGCTCCGATTGTGACTACACGCGCGGCGGCACGTGTCAAACTTCAGATTGTGGAGAATGAGGTGGGACAGCAGAAGGAGGCCACGCGCCATTCGTCGCACACGCTGATTGCGGTATCCAACCCGCTTACGGCAGGCGGTCTGGTGGAACTGGCGTTGCTGTCACGGCCGGTGAAACGTGGTGCGCTCGACACCCTTTTCGCCCTCAATGTCCGCAACGAAAACACTCCGTCGGCCAAGGCTCTGGCCCGCAGTGTCCTCGACCTTTCGGTAAAGGCCGCGGCGGCAGCGGGAAGCGAGCTCGCAACCATAGAGCGCTACGACCTCAATACTGTCACCGGAGTGGTCAACACCATTGAGGAGCGCGACATAACCGAGGTATTCATCGGCATGCACCGCAAGGCCACGGTTATTGACACATTCCTGGGGGGCAAGACCGAGCAGCTGCTCAAACTCACCAACAGGATGATTGTAATATCGCGCTGCTACATTCCGGTCAACACCGTGACGCGAATTGTGGTCTATGTGCCTGCAAAAGCTGAGTTCGAGACCGGATTCACACGCTGGCTGCACACTCTGGGCAACCTCGCCCGCGAGCTGGGATGCCGCATCATCTTCTGTTGCAATGACGACAGCCGCAGGGCGATATCCGGAGTGCTGAGGCGCGACCGTTTTGCCATTCGCAGCGAGTACCGTCAGGTCGACGACCGCGACGACTTCCTGCTCTTGTCGACGCATGTGCTCGACGATGACCTCTTTGTCGTAATCGGCGCACGTGCGGCCTCGGTGTCGTTCTCAAGCGACATGGCCGAGATGCCCGGGTTCATGCAGAAGAATTTCGCGCGCAACAACATCATTGTCATCTATCCCGAGCAGTTCGGCGACGAAACTCCCGTAGAGTCGTTCTCCGACCCCCTTGCGAGCGACATCTCATCCACGCCGTCGCCCTGGTTGCTCCGCCTTCGTGCCTTTGTGGGACGCCTGTCGGAACACCTCCACCTGCGCCATCGCCGCAACCGTAAAAACAAATCCGACCTCAAACTGTAAATACATCAGCGGCCGGCGCCCTGACGGTGTCGCAGAACACACACGAAATACGGTCCAAATTGTAGGGACGCGATACAATGCTGTTTCCTTAAGACGTGGCGTCCTCCGGACGTCACCACGCCCCTTAAGTAAACAGCATTGGGGGGGTGTTGCAGAACTCCAAAACGTAGGGACGCACGGCTCGTGCGTCCGCA
>CAMWJS010000023.1 GCA_947174635.1 uncultured Muribaculaceae bacterium | reverse complement strand
GATGCCGGGGTCTCCGCTCGCTCCGCGATCTGCGAACCCCGGTTAATCACAACACCGAGCCTCCGGCTCTCTGTGGGGAGGGGGTGTGATAACCCCGGATGATGCACCCAAAATGTAGGGACGCACGGCTCGTGCGTCCGCCAACGGTTTGATTATCAGATGTTACGCGCGGACGCACGAGCCGTGCGTCCCTACAATATGAAGTTATGCAACACCCTCTGTTTGCAGCGTTTAAAATCTCCTGTCTATATGTCCGATTATAATCGGGAAATCAGGCAATATTTGTGGTTTTACCCGATTATAATCGGGTAATAGTGCAAAATTGTCTTGTTTTGCCGAGTATAGTTTGATGTCTTTGCAGAAAAAAAATTACGTCCGGGGAATTTCTTAAAATGAATTTATAGGCCGGTGTATGCGTATAAAAACGATGGAGCGCTTTTGTGGGCGCTCCATCGTCGTGATTGTGTGTAGATTATGTTTGTGCTATTGGAAATCGATCAGTAGCGGATGCTGAGGGTCTGGCCGGGTTTGAGGCTGACGGATGCGATGTCGCCTTTCACTTTGGGGGTTACGGTCTTGCCGTCGATGGTCATTGCCGGGGTGGTGCTGTCGGCCACAAGGAGGTTTACGGTGTTGGCTTTTTCGGCACGGATGTCGGCGGCGGTCGCTTTGCCGTCTTTCCAGTTGAGGTCAACAGTCAGTGCGCCCTGTGCGCAGAGGCCTTTGACCGAACCGGTGGGCCATGCCGAGGGGAGTGCAGGGAGCAGTTCGATGAAGCCGTCGTGGCTTTGCAGCAGCATGTCGCAGATGCCGGCTACTGATGCCTCGGTGGCGTCGAAGCTGAATATGTCGGAGGGTGCGCCGGCGATACCTGCGGGCGATACGGTCATGAGGTTTTCGCGGGTGAAGGCTTTGAATAGGTTCTGGAGCCAGCGGTGGGCGGTGTCACCCTCTTTGAGGAAGGTGTAGAAGCATATCATGTTGCCGGTGCTCCATTCGGTGTCCTCCCATGTGGGCGATGAGGTCTGGGTGGCGAGGCTGCGTTTTGCGCCTTCGAAGAGTTCGGGGGTCTTGGTCTGCGAAATCAAGCCGAAGGGGTAGAGGCCGACCAGGTGCGACGAGTGGCGGTGAGAGGGGTCGGAGCGAACGGCGTCGTACATGAGCCATTCCTTTACGAGACCGTCTTTGCCGACAGTGACAGGGGGAAGGCGTTTGATATCTTTTTCGAGGCGCTGACGGAGTTTCTTGTCGACGCCGAGCACTTTGGAGCCTTCGATTACGGCTGTATAGATGCGTTCCACGATGTAGCGGTCGATGGTGGGCATCATGGCTGCGGGGTAGTTGGTGCCGTCGCCGTCGATGAGTTTGAAGCCGTTTTCGGGAGAGATTGAGGGTCCGGTCACGAGGTAGCCGGTGGCGGGGTCTTCTACCATGTAGTCAACGAAAAATTCGGCGCAGCTTTTGAGCAGCGGGTAGCCGGTCTCGCGGAGGAAGTCCTCGTCGAGAGTGTAGAGCCAGTGGCTCCAGAGCTCGGTGGCGAGCCATGCGCCGGCGGTGACGTTCAGGCCCCAGCCTATCCATCCGCCGTTGGCGGTGTAGCCCCAGGGATTGGTGATGGTGTGTGCGCACCATCCGTTGCAGCCGTAGAGTTTCTTTGCGGTCTCCGAGCCGTATTTGGCAAGGAGAGCTACGTATTTGAACATCGGTTCGTTGCACTCGGCGAGGTTGGCCTTGTTGGGCGACCAGTAGTTCTGGTTGATGTTGATGTCGAGGTGGTAGTCGCATGTCCAGGCCATGTGGCAGGCGAGGTTATCGTTCCAGATGCCCTGCAGGTTGGAGCAGAGCACCGAGTTGGGGCGCGACGAGGCAATCTGCATGTAGCGGCCGTACTGGAAGAAGATGGCGTCGAAACCGGGGTCTACGACACCGTTCTTGGCAAGCTGCAGGCGCACGTCGGTGGGGAGCGAGTTGGTCATCTCGCCGCCGAGGTCAATCTCCATGCGGTTGAAGAGGGCAGAGTGGTCGGCCACGTGGTCTTTTTTGAGAGCGGCGAAGCCACGGCCGGCAGCCTTGTCGACGGTATCTTTGGCGCGCTGTGCGGGGGCGTCGTTGTCATAGTCGGTGCGCATGTCCCAGAGTATGGTCGCAGAGTCGGCTCCGGTGACTTTGAGGGTGTTGCCTTCGGCGGTCACTTTGCCACCGTCGGCAGTGACTTTGAATGTTCCCGCGAAGCTGACGCCGCCGGGGCCGAACATCGGGTAGTCGACCTTGCCTGAGAACGACAGCTCGTTGCCGGCAGCCTTGAAGTCGGCGGCGCGGAGAAAATCGGTCGAGAGCGTGAAGCTGATGTTTCCTGGTTTGTCGGCCGAGAATTTCATGGCGAGCACGTCGTCGGGGTAGTCGCAGATGTATTCACGAGAGTATTTTACCGCACCGTTGGCGGTGTTTACATTAAAAGATGTGGTGGCAACGGCGGTGGCGAGGTCGAGGTCGCGGCGGTAGTCGGTAATCCTGTCGGAGGGATATTGGAAGTCGAGCACCATGTCGCCCAGCGGCAGGTGGGTGCCGAATGATACGTTGCGGCCGCCGAGATATTGGTTGGCGAGGTCGTTGCCTTTCTGCAGGTCGCCGTCGAAAAATGCCTGACGTATTTCAGCGAGGTGCTCCGGCCCGCAGTAATCGTTCTGGAGCGAATCGCGCTGTCCCGCCCACAGAGTTATTTCATTTAGTGCCACGCGTTCGCGGTTGATGCCTCCGTAGACCATGGCGCCGATGCGTCCGTTGCCTAAAGGCACAGCCTCAATCCACTCCTTGGCGGGAGACTGATACCACATTATGGCTTCTGATTGCTTTGCTCCGGCGGTCAATGCCGTTGCAAACGTACATGCTGTGATAATGACTGTTTTCAGTTTCATGGGTTGAAATTTGGTGTTGGTTTATGTGGGTTGTCTATATTTTTTCATTTATTGTGCCTGTTGCAAAAAATGTAGCTTTTTCCGGCCGCGGTGCCCGGCTTCTGACTCTTTGCGGCTTTTAATAAAATTAAGTTAATGCAACAAGGGAGATATTCCGGTTGGTGTTGAATGTGACATATTTGACACTTTCGTAGTGATTGCAAAATTAATATTATGCAGGTCAACAATTTGTAAAATCTATGGCAATTAAAGAAATCTTTGAGTAAAACCGTTGTTCCGGAATATGTTGTAAAACATAAATAGCGCATTTGTTGCAAAATTGAAAAAATGATAAATTTGCGTCATTTTTCAAGTTCTGAGGTTTAATCTTACCCAATTATATGTTAAAGCGTCAAAAGTTTTGTAAATAACTTAAAAGTTTATAAAATTATAATTACAATGTGCATAATTTTGTTGCGTGTCATTCCGTCTCTGTGTCGGGTAATTCGTATTGCTCCACGAGGTGCCATGAAAGACATTTCCTCTGAGGAGGACTGATTTTGACAAAACAAACAAACCATTCATTAACCCATATCTAAAACCAATCGCAATGCATTTAGGAGTACCGAAAAGAATGGTGCAGCTGTTAGCTCTCGCCCTGATGGCGACTGCTACAGTAAGCGTCACCTCATGCAAGGACGATTACATCTATGATGACCATGAACCCGACTATCTGGGTGCGAGCATCTATGAGTATCTCCAGCAGCAAGGCAACTTTACCAACATGTTGCGTCTTATTGACGACCTCGGTTACCGTGAAACTCTCATCAAGACGGGTTCGAAGACGCTGTTCCCCGCCAATGATGCCGCTTTCGAGCGTTTTTACCAGTCAAATCCATACGGGGCGCGCAGCTATGACGAGCTGACCGTGTCGCAGAAACGCATCATCATGAATGCGAGCATGATCGACATGGCTTACCTGTCGGACATGCTTCCCAACACGTCCAATCCCGATAATTCCGACAACGGCGGAAAGGGTCAGGCGCTGCGCCGCAACACAGCGTCTACCAATATGGACTCTGTGCAGGCAATACCCGGCACAATCCTTCCGGAGACCCTCTTCTGGGAGCGTTTCAGGGACGACAAGGTGTTCCTGACCGCCCAGGCTCCTATGATGGTGCATTTCACCCCGCAGATGATGAATGCCAAGGGTATCACAAACAATGACTTCAACCTGTTTTTCGGCGAGCCGTACAACGGTTCGGACATCATCGTCAACAACGTCAGGGTGGTGCATCCCGACATCATCTGCAAGAACGGTTATATCCACGAGATGGAAGAGGTGGCGTTGCCGTCGGTCACAATGGCCGAGGCTATCGCGTCGCAGAGCAACACCACTATATTCAACAAGCTTCTTGACAAATTCAGCGCTCCGTACTATGACGGCGGCATCGATGCTTCGGTGAAGGAATATTACAACGGTTCCACGCCGTTGCGTCCGCTCATCCCGGGGCTGTCGGGCAGCGACTCGATTTTCGTGAAGCGTTATTTCAACGAGCAGAGCGCCTCGACGGGTCCCAAAGGTGAAGGCCTCTCGTCGTACGGTATGCTTTACTATGACCCCAACAATACCACATTCGGCGGCAACTCCGACATGGGTGTGATGTTCGTGCCCACCGATGCCGCGATGATGGAATATTTCAACGGTTCGGAGGGCGGATATCTGCGCGACTCTTACGGCGACTGGGACAATGTGCCCACCGACCTGCTCGCCACTTTCCTCAAGAACCACCAGAAGCGCTCGTTCATGGCGTCGCTGCCCCACCTGTGGCCCACGCTGACCGACGAGACCAGCTATGCCATAAAGCTCAACGAGGGCAACGTTGTCAACACTATCCTGACATCAAACGGCGTGGTATTCGTCATCGACAAGGTGATACCTCCCATCGACTACAAGGGCACCTACGCGTCAGTGCTCACGTCGTCCAACACCAAAGTGATGAAATGGGCCCTCACCGACAACTGGAACAACCTCGGTGACGAAAACGCAATGTACTTCTTCATGTACCTGCGCTCGATGGAGAACATGTATAACCTCATCGTCCCCACCGACGAGGCTCTTGAGAACTACCGCGAACCGATTTCATGGCAGCTCGGCGGCGCATCAAGGCGAATCTGGTCGTTCTACTACGACGCCGACAAGAATGCCGTATACGCCGATATATATTATGTCGACGAAAACGGAGAGAAGGCCGAGATGGAGCGCAAGGAGGAAAACCAGAACATCGTCCGCAACCGCCTGCGTGACATCATCGACATGAACATTGTCATCGGCACCAACGACGGCACCACCCTCGGCGGCTACATCAACGACTCCAACGCCAACTACTTCATGACCAAGGGCGGCGCCACTATCTACGCACGCGGCAAAGGCACCGGCGTGGTGTTCAACGGCGGCGGCGACATGGAGCTCGGCATCGAGCCGGCTCAGGTGGTCTATACCGAGAACGGCAGCCCCTGTGTCTACGACTCGCAGAACGGCCGTACATTCTTTGTCGACCATATACTCCACGACCCCGTCAAGAATGTCTATAATGTGCTTGGCGAGCATGAGGAGTTCAGCCGCTTCTTCGAACTGTGTATGGGCGACGAGCAGGTATCGACCAACTTTATCGACGACGCTGACTTTGTCGACATATTCGGCACCAAATATTCCAAAGAAGCGAAGATATGCGGTATCGGCCACGTTGTGAACAACTTCAACAACTACCGTTATACCATCCTTGTTCCGACCAACGATGCCCTCGACGCAGCTTTCGCTGCCGACTCCAACCTCTGGACATGGGATGAAATCGCAGCCGAAGAGGATATGTCGGTGAAGAAAGAGAAAGCCCTCTATCTGCTTTCGTTCCTGCGCTATCACTTTGTCGACAACTCGGCATATATATCGGGCGAGTCATACGGCCCGATGGTCTACGAGACAGGCTCGCGCAACGAATATGACCGTTTCCGCCGTCTGACCATCAGTTCCAACGGCCATGACATGACTATCCGTGACGAGTCGGGCAAGACCTCGCGAGTGCTCACCTCGACCGGTTGCTACAACTTCATGGCACGCGATATCATCGGCAATGCCGAAGACCCGCAGAACGCCACTCAGATTTTTGCATCGTCGCGCGCTGTCATTCACCTTATCGACCGTGCATTAACACCTAACAAATAACAAGCTAACCTCACATACATAATGAGAAATCTACGATTATTACTAATGCTGATGCTCTTGGCTGTGACGCAGCTGAGTTATGGTCAGGCATCGTCAATCATCAGAGGTACGGTGGTTGACGAGACCGGAGAGCCAATCATCGGCGCACAGCTCCATGAGGTGGACAAGAACAACCGTGTCTACTCGAACACGGCTACCGACTTCAACGGCGAGTTCTCTCTGTCAATCAAGAATCCCAGCAATAAACTAAAGGTATCGTATGTAGGCTTCAAGCCTCAGACGCTTTCCATCAAGCCCAACATGCACATCGTGATGAAGGATGCCTCGACCCTCTCCGAGGTGCAGGTGACAGCATCGCGTATGAGCAACGACGGCTCTATGCCTATCCCGATGCGCGAGCTTTCGGGTGCGACACAGACCATCAACACCAAAGAGTTCGAAGGTCTTTCGGTGACCTCGGTCGACGACGCCCTTCAGGGCCGTATGGCCGGTCTCGACATCGTGTCGAACTCGGGTGACCTCGGTTCGGGTTCGTCGATGCGTATCCGTGGCTCAGGTTCTATTAACTCGAATGCCGAGCCCCTCATCGTGCTCAACGACATTCCCTACGAGAGCCACGTCGACGAGTCGTTCGACTTCGCCAACGCCACTCAGGAACAGTTCGCCAACCTTCTTGCCATCAACCCCGAGGATATCGAGGAAATCACCGTACTCAAGGACGGTGCGGCAGCGGCCGTCTACGGTGCGCGCGGTGCCAACGGTGTCATCCTCATCAAGACCAAGCGCGGTGTGAAAGGTCCGCCCCGCGTGCAGTATCTCTACAAATTCTCCATGCACAAGCAGCCCAAAGGGCGCAAGATGCTTAATGGCGACGACTACACCATGCTCATGAAGCAGGCCTACTTCAACCCCGCACAGAACGAGGGCGCCTGCAACATACCGGAGTATAACTACGACCCGACCTACCCTGAATACTGGAACTTCGTCAACAACACCGACTGGATCGACGAGGTGACACAATACGGCTACACCCACGACAATACCGTCAACGTCAACGGTGGCGGTGAGAAAGCCAAATACCGTGCATCGCTCGGCTACCTGACACAGACAGGTACCATCATCGAGCAGAAACTCGACCGTATTTCTGCTCTCATGAACCTTGACTATCAGGTGTCTGACCGACTGAAATTCTCTACCGAGTTCTCGCTTACCCACACCAAGAACCACAAGACATTCGACGAGTTCGGCAATATTCTCGATATCGCCTACCGCAAGATGCCCAACGTAGGAGTATACCGCCGCGACGATACCGGCGCGCTCACCAACGACTTCTACATCATACCGCAGTCATCAAGCCTCGATGCATCGCAGAAAAACCTTGTCAATCCGGTGGCTATGGCCCATCTGGCCAAGTACGACGAGATATCGATGCGTATCATACCGACCCTGCGTGTGCAGTATGACATACTCAATCCCGATAAGCACCGTCTGCGTTATCAGGGCTACGTGCAGTTCGACATCGAAAACCGCAAGGACGACCGCGTGCTCCCGCGCGAACTTACTTCTTACGCATGGAACAACGACGCTGTCAACCGTGTGTCGCGCCGCGATGCCGAGTCGCTCAACATGCAGACCAAGCACGAACTCCTTTTCATGCCTCAGTTAGGCCACGGCCACTCGCTGATGCTGCTCGGTGCCTGGGAACTCACTTCGGGTAACTCACAGGCACAGGAATTCCGCAAATATGGTATGCCCAACGGCATAGAGTCTCCGACAGTGCCGGGCAACGAACGCACGTTCAGCTCGGGCAAGGGCGAATGGCACTCGATGGCCTATATGGGACGTATGCACTATGCATTCAAAGAGCGCTACATCCTTGACGTGACCGTACGCCGCGACGGCAGCACCCGTTTCGGTCCCGGAAACCGCTGGGGTACTTTCCCCGCCGTCTCGGGTAAGTGGATACTTTCTGACGAGAAATGGTTCGACTCCTGGGAGTGGTTCAACACCTTCGGTATCCGTGCCGGTTACGGTAAGACAGGCCGTATGCCCGACTCCGAATATCTCCACTATGCCCGCTACAACTCCGGCTACGGTTCGGGCATGGGTAACTCCTACATCGACATCTCCACACTGAAGCCCGCGTCGATCCGACTGAGCAACCTGAAATGGGAGACAGCCAACTCTGTCAACTTCGGTGTCGACTGTAACCTCTTCAACTACAAGGTCAACTTCGACTTCAACGTGTTCAAGGACAAGAACAAAGACCTTCTGTTCTCCAACCAGACCATCCCGTCGTCGACCGGTTTCGGCTCTATCAGCTACATCAACGGCGGTACGATGGAGAAGAGCGGCTGGGAATTCAACTTCTACACCCAGAACCTTTTGAAATTCAACGATTTCTCGTTTGACTTCAACTTCAACCTCTCGAACTACAATTCGAAAATCACCTATATGATGCCCGAAATCCTCGAGTCGTATGAGGGACAGTTCGTCAAGACACCCAACGACTCGCGTTTCGTCAACCGCGTTCAGCTCGGCAATGCCTACGGCTCAATCTACGGTCTGCGCTACAAGGGAGTCTACCAGTACAGCGACTACGTCGAAGGCCGCGAAGGCACCTGCCCGTTCGTACAGGGTCCCGACGGCCAGTACCTCAAGGATGCCAACGGCAATCCGATGCCTATGTACTACGATTACGGAGGCATCAACTACAAATTCCGTGGCGGTGACGCCATCTACGAGGATATCAACCACGACGGCACAATCGATGAGCTCGATATCGTCTACCTCGGCAACTGTAACCCGAAAATCTACGGTGGTTTCGGCTTCACTTTCCGTTGGAAACAGCTTTCGGTCAATGCATTCTTCAACTTCCGTACCGGCAACAAGATTGCCAACTACGCCCGCATGCGTGCCGAGAACATGTACACCAACGACAACCAGTCAATCGCCACCAACTGGCGCTGGCGCAAAGAGGGCGACGTCACCGACATGCCCCGCGCGCTCTACCAGTACGGCTACAACTGGATGCCCTCCGACCGCTTCGTGGAGGACGGTACGTTTGTCCGCTTCAAGTACCTGACATTCAACTACGGTTTCACCAAAGAGGTGTGCGAGAAGATAAAACTCAACCAGATTAACCTCTACCTGACCCTCAACAACCTGTGGACATGGACCAAGTATACCGGAGTAGACCCCGAAATCTCACCCAACGGCATGACCGGCGTGGTTGAGGACTGGAGTTCAACCCCGCGTTCGCAATACTTTACATTTGGCCTGACTGTAGGTTTCTAACCATTGAAAAAACATTAACGACATGAACAAGATATTGAAATATTTTACAATAGCACTTCTCGGAGCGAGCGTTGCGTCGTGCGATGATTTCTTTGAGTTGAAGCCTCAGAACGAGATGGTGCTTGAGGAATTCTGGCAGAGCGAGTCGGATGTGCTGTCTGTAGTGGGCAGCTGCTACCGCTCGATGCAGGAGCCGGGCTTCATGCAGCGTCTGCTTGTGTGGGGCGAGTTCCGTTCCGACAACTGTATACTCGGCAGCGGCGACGGCGGCGACCTCAACAATATCGCCAACCTCAATCTTCTCCCCTCAAACGGCTATGCCGCCTGGGGCGACTTCTACGCAGTAATCAATCTGTGCAACACCGTGGAGCACTTCGCGCCTCTCGCCTATGAGCGCGACCCCAACTTCACTCTGGGACAGCTCAACGGCTATCTTGCCGAGGTCAAGGCCGTGCGCGCCTACTGCTATTTCACGCTTGTGCGCGCCTTCCGCGACATTCCTTTCACCACCGAACCGACCATCGACGACACCGTGCCGATGCGCATACCTCAGTCCGACCCCGATGAAATCATCGACTTCCTCATCGAGGACCTCAAGGAGATAGAGCCTCGCGCCATCACCGAGTGGAGCCAGGTGGCCTATACCAAGGGACGCATGACTCAGAACGCCATACGCTGTCTCATCGCCGACATGTGTCTGTGGCAGGGACGCTATGCCGAGGCCGAGGATTATTGCACCCGCGTGCTTATGGACGGCAACGCTGAACTGAGCCTTGTCTCCCCCAACAACTACAACAAAGGGGTGTTCATTGACGGCAACTCGTCGGAGAGCATCTTCGAACTGCAGTTTAACCGAGGCATCATACCCAACTATGCGGTGTGCGAATTCTACGGCACGAGCGGAGGCCGCGGTCCGCAGCGCCAGATGGTGGCTTTCGATTTCACCACCACCGAGCTCTGGGACGACAGCGACGTGCGCCAGTATGACTTTTACTATGCCGACGTGGCCGGCGGAACATTCCCGGTCAAGAAATTCGTCTCCTACCGCCGTGAGATAGATATCCCGACGCAGATACGTGAATCGGACTACAACGATGTGGGCGACAATGCCGGCAACACCAACTGGATACTATACCGTCTGGCCGACGTATATCTGATGAAAGCCGAGGCCCTGACCGAGCAGAACAAGAATCTTTCGGATGCGTTCGACCTGGTAAAAATGGTCTACGACCGGGCCAACTCTGCGTCGCCCGAAGGTCTGACCGGCTCTTACGGCAACCAGGAGGCCATGCGCCAGCTCATACTTGACGAGCGTCAGCGCGAGTTCATGTTCGAAGGCAAGCGCTACTATGATCTGCTCCGCACCATCAAGAAAGACCCGTCGCGCCTGCAGCTCATAATCAGCACATATCTCAAGCCCAAATACGTCACTCTCGACCAGTCGACAATCTCCTCAAAGCTCAAGGATATCGACGCTCTCTACATGCCTATCAAGGATACGGAGCTCAAGGCCAACCACCAGCTGGTGCAGAATCCGTTCTACGAAATGTCGACCGATATCGATGTCAACAAGTAACCTCAATCACGTTAATCACTTAACACCATGAATAAGTATCTGCTAAAATCACTGTTCATAGCCGCCATGGCAACCGGAGCGGGCGCATTGACCTCATGCTCCGACGATGTCGACGAAGGCGCCTACTATACTTTTACCGGCGATACCGTATGCTCGTTTGTCGAAGATGACCCGCAATACTCCATCTTCGCCGATATGCTTCACCGCACCGGAGCCGACGCATTGCTGTCGACCTACGGACACTACACGCTGTTCCTTCCCAACGACGACGCGTTTCAGGAATATTTCCGCCAGAACGGCCTGTCGATGGAGACGATGTCGAATGACCAGATGCGTGAAATCGTCTACAACCACGTGATAGACAGCCCGGGACGCGACTACATGTCGGAAAACTTCGAGGAGGGCGCTCTTGGTGAGCCGTCGATGTCCGACAACTTCCTTGTCATCTCGTTCAAGTCAGATCCGGAAATGACCGGTCTGCAGATCTATGTCAACAAGACAGTTCTCATCGTAGAGCGAGACATCGAGGTGCACAACGGCGTGGTACACCGTGTCAACAGCGTCATTTCTCCCAACAAGGACTATGTGAGCGATATCCTGACACAGCCCGAGGTGATAGGCACCGAGCAGACCTTCAACCTTTTCGCCGAGGCTCTGCGTGTCACCCACTTGTCGGACTCCCTGGAGCGTACCTACGACCTCGACTATGTGTGCCCCACGAGCAACGGCCACATCACCCAGGCCGGCTGGGACTGCCTTCTCCCCAAGACCAAGCGCTACGGCTACACTCTCTTTGTGGAACCCGACGCAGTATATGCCGCCCACGGCATCCATTCGCTCGCCGACATGGAGCAGGTGGCGCGCCGGTACTATGACAATGGTTCGGACGACTACACCGACCGCAGCAATGCGCTCAACCAGTTTGTCGCCTACCATATCCTCGACCGTCAGATGTCGACCAACTCGTTCCTCTATCCCGGCAAAAACACTGTGCCCAACTCGATGAAGGACCGTCACGAGTTTTATGAAACCATGCGCGAATTCTACCTGCTGAAAATCAATGTCGGTCCGAAGCTCAACCTGCAGCGTTCGGGCAAGTGCATCGAAGTGGTGGAAGGGCTCAGCAACCTCAGCGGAGCCAACGGCTACGTGCATTCAATCAGCGACCTGCTCGTATATGACCGCGACGTGATGGAAAACGACGTGCTCAACTGCCGTATCCGCGTCGACATGTACAACATACCGCCGGAACTTACCAACAACAACATACGCTGGCAGCTCACCGAGGGTGTGCCTGACGGAGCGTCGGCGCGCACCATCCCCCACGACTTCTGCTCAAAGCATCTTTCATTCTCGCCCGAGACTGAAATAGTGATGTGGGCGTCGGAAGGCTGGACCATGTATCAGGCCGACGAGCTCAAGCTCAACGGCTGGTATGACTTCACACTCCGTCTGCCGCCCGTGCCGCCGGGCAACTGGGAAGTGCGCATGGGCTACTCGCGCGTATGGTGGCGTGGTATCGCCCAGTTCTTCCTTGACGGCGAAATCCAGGGTATACCCCGCGACCTGCGTATCGAGGGCAACGACCCGCGCGTAGGCTGGGTGAAGGATACCGGCGGTCCGGAGGACAAGGAGATAGACAAGGCTATGCGCAACCGCGGCTACATGAAGGGCCCGGCCTCGGCCATCAACTACTACTACAACTCAGTGCTCCGCAACGACCAGGCCTATCTGCGTGTGATTATCGGCAACCTCAACGTGCAGGAATACGGCGCCCACTATCTGCGGGCAAAGAACGTGCTCTCGCCCGGCAACGAGTATAACGGCGACCTTATCGAACTGGTGCCCGTGTCGCTCATAGAGTATGAAGATATATATTAATCCGTCACCCTTTAATAGATTTTATCAATGAAAAAGTCATATATATTAATCGGATTGCTCACTGTCGCAGGAGCCATGACATCATGCTCCGAGGATTGGGACAACCACTACGAGCCGTCTGACCAGGTGGCCCAGGAGTCGGTGATGGAGCTTATCCAGGCTGAGCCCGAGTTGTCAACATTCGCCAGAATGCTCGAGATTTCAGGCTATAACGATCTGCTGGCATCGTCGCAGACATTCACCGTTTTCGCGCCGACCAACGACGCCCTCGGCGACGTGGACCTCGAGGATGTGGACGCGGTGAAGCGCATCGTGCTCAACCATATCGCCCGTTTCAACAATTCGACAGCAGCGGGCGACGGCCACACTGTCAAGATGTACAACGGCAAGCGTTTCGCTTTTGACGGCACTACTTTCGGTTCCGCCGAACTTGAGCGCGTCGATATCATCGCCAACAACGGCATTCTTCATGTGCTTGGCGGCCAGATACCCTACAGCTACAACTTCCGCGAGTATATCGACGTGCATTCGTCGACCTCGAAGATGGCTGAATTCCTCAAACTGTACGACCGCCGCGAGATGGACCTCGGTGCGTCGCGCCCCATCGGTGTGGACGGCAACGGCGCCACTATCTACGACTCTGTGATGTATGACTACAATCCGGTGCTGCAGCACGGATGGTACGGCATAGGTGACATTGCCGACGAAGACTCGCTGTTCACTATGGTGATACCCGACAACAGTGCATGGGACGAGGCTTACGCCCGCATTCGTCCATACTACAATGTCTATGACAAGAACCAGGATATAGCCGACTCAATCGGCGACGTGCAGACCAAGCTCGCCATCGTCAACGACCTTGTGTTCCGCCGTGTCATCGAGAACCCCGCAGCAGCCGCCGACCTTTGGACCACCCGTGGCAGCGAGGTAGTCAACCCGACTGAATTCTTTGCCGGCACCACACAGGAGAAGGCATCGAACGGTGTGATGTACCTTGCCCCGAAGCTCAACTACGACAACGTGGCCACCTGGAACAAACTCCTCGAAGTCGAGGGTGAGAACCAGGAGGGACGCCAGGCAGCCCAGGCGAGCGCCATCTACACCCGCTCGATTGGTTCCGATAACATATATTACGACTCAATCAGCGAGTCGAGATATATCGAGGTCGTTTCGACCGGTTCGACCGCTACTCAGCCCGGTGTCACTGTCACCATACCCAATGTGCTCTCCACGGAGTATGACATCTACGTGTCGTTCGTGCCGGGCACTGTGACCGACACGCTCAATATCGAAAAGACCCGACTGACGTTCACCCTCACCTATATGGGAGCCAACGGCCGCAATCAGAACAAGACGTTCCGCGACCAGAAGGGCACCAGGTATGTCACCAGCGACACCGAGATGACATGGATGAAGGTCAACGACGACCCTGTGTCGTTCCCCGTCTCTAACTTCTATGACATGCTTTGGCTGATTGACCCGCTGCACACGCAGAACGACCGTGTCAACACCACCAAGCTCCTCATAAAGACCGATGTGACCAACGCAGAGTTCAACCGCAACGAGATGGTGCGCAAATTCCGCATCGACCGCGTAGTGTTAGTGCCTATCAAAAAATAAACGACCATCATGAAACACTCATATAATACTTCCAAGAAAATGCTTCGACCGGTTGTATGCGCATCGGTGGCAGCAATAATGGGTCTGGGGCTGCCTGTGGCGGCTCAGGCGCAGACCTCTGAGACGACAGTCAAGGAGGCCGTGGCCGGGGAGAAACTCGGCGGTCTCGTCATCGACTCGTCGACGGGACAACCGTTGCCCGGCGCACGTGTGTCGGTAGTCAACGCCAGAGCCATGGCTATGACAGGCGACGACGGCCGGTTCGCGCTCAACCTTCCTGACAATGCCGTGACCCTTAGGGTCGAGGCTCCCGGTTTTGCCAAAATCCTTGTACCCGTACGCGGTGAGAAGGAGCTGACAATACGCCTCTCCATGCCTATGGAGGGTGACATCTATAAAAACGCGCTGACGGCCGACGCCCACAATGACCGCACCGAGTTTGCCATAGGGCAGACAGTGGCCGACAATTCCGTGGCCGACCTTCAGGGCGACCTTTACTCCATCTCGCGCTCCGGTATGCCCGGTGCAGGCCATGTGGTTTATGTCGAAGGTCTCCACTCGATCAACTCCTCGTCGCAGCCCCTTTATGTGGTCGACGGAGTGGTGTGGAGCGTGGCCGACGACAACGCGTCGATTATGGACGGCCATTTCAACAATCCGCTTGCACTCATCTCGCCCGACGATATTGAGAATATCTATGTGCTCAAGAACGGTACGGCCATCTACGGCGCCAAGGGTGGCAACGGTGTCGTGGTCATCGAGACCAAGCGCGCCAAGGGTGAGGCTACGGAAATCGAGGCCTACGCCCGCATGGGATGGCGTCACGCGCCAAAGAGCATCCCGATGATGAATGCCGCGCAGTACCGTACATACGCCTCTGACATCATCAAGGACAAATATGACAACCAGCAGGTCATTGACCGCCTGGGCTTCCTCAACGACGACCCGACTTCGTCGCAGTATTACGACACGCACAACGACACCAACTGGCTCGACCTCGTGACCCGTGACGGACTGATGATGAACTACGGTGTCAACGTACGCGGCGGTGACGACCGTGCGCTCTACATGTTCTCGCTCGGCTACACCAAGAACGAGGGCACGATAAAGGAGACGTCGTTCGACCGCATCAATGTGCGCTTCAATTCCGACATCAATCTGTGGCGCGGCTCGTCGCTGCGTTTCGATGTGGCTTATGCGCAGGACAATTTCAAACTCCGCGACGACGGCCTGAACGCTTACTCGTCGCCTTATTATATCTCGATGATCAAGTCGCCGCTCTATCATCCCAACGTCCTGGCGCTCGACGGTTCGCTGACATCCAAATATGCCGACAAGGACGAGCTTGATGTCACCAACCCGATGAACATTCTCGACCTTGGCATCGGCGAGGGTCGCAACTACCGTTTCAATCTCAATGCCGCACCGCGCTACCGTTTCAGCGACGCGCTGACCGTGGAGGGACTCGTGGCCTATACGTTCGACAAAATCAAGGAAAACTCGTTTGTGCCCGACTATGGTGTCGACGAGCGTGATTTCGTCAACGAGAACGGCGAAATCTATGCCCAGAGCCGCAACGTGGTCAAGAGCCTGATGAACCGTCATACAACTTTCATCGCCGACCTTCACTTCTTCTACAATCCTCTGCGCGGCATCGAGCACCGTCTGGGATTCACCGGCGGTTTCCGCTTCCAGAACGACACTTACGTCAACAGCTATGGCGAAGGCCACAACACCTCGTCAGACTTCATCAACGACCTTGGCAACACCTCGTCGTCGCTCCATTTCACTTCGGGCAAAGACCTCGAATGGCGCAATATGGCGTGGTATCTGTCGGGTGAATATGCCTTCATGCAGCGTTATATCCTCAATTTCGACGCTACTCTCGAGAGCAATTCGCGCTTCGGAAAGAACGCGCAGGGTGCCGCCCACATCGGCGGAGTATCGTGGGGCTTCTTCCCCTCGGTGACCGCAGCTTGGCTCATGACCTCGGAGAAGTGGATGAGCAATGTCAGATTCCTCGACCTGCTTAAGCTTCGTGCCAGCCTCGACATCGCAGGCAATGACAAGATTCCGTTCTACGCCAACCGCACCTATTTCGCATCGGAGCCGCTCAACAACAACGGCTTCGGCCAGGTAATCGCCAACATCGGCAACGACCGCCTCAAGTGGGAAACCACCCGCACATGGCGCGTCGGATTCGACGCCAGCCTCTTCGCCAACCGCTGGACAATGGCCTTTGACTTCTATACATCGAAGACCAGCGACCTTCTTATCCAGAAGCGCGCCAAGGATGAGGTGGGTCTGGAATACTACTGGAGCAACGGCGGCGACATGACCAACAAGGGCATCAACTTCTCGACCACGGTCCGCGCCATCAATCTGCGCGACTGGAAACTCGATGTGGGTGCCAATATCGGCCACTACAAGAATAAAATCACCTCGCTTCCCGAGGGGCAGATACTTACCGACATCTGCGGCGGCCAGGTGCTCACCGCAGTAGGCAATCCCGTGGGCGTGTTCTACGGCTACAGGGCCAATGGAGTCTATTCAAGCGTGGCCGACGCTGCGGCTGCCAATCTGTCCATCCGCAACGCCGACGGTTCGCTCACTCCTTTCGAGGCCGGCGACATGCGTTTCCACGACATTGACAATAACGGGGTCATTGATGCCAAAGACCGTGAAATCATCGGCGACCCCAATCCCGACATCTTCGGTAACTTCAACCTGCGTCTGACGTGGAAGAACTTCACCCTCGGCACAGTGTTCACCTATTCGCTTGGCAATGACGCCTACAATGCTCTCCGCGCCAAACTCGAGGCCGGCGACGACATATTCAACCAGACTACCGCGATGCTCAACCGCTGGGTGGCCAACGGACAGGTTACCGACGTGCCCCGTGCAGTCTATGAGGACCCGATGGGCAACGGTCGCTTCTCCAACCGCTGGATCGAGGACGCAAGCTATCTGAAATGGAAATCGCTGTCGCTCGACTACCGTATTCCCATCTCTTCGCCATATATCCAGGGTGTGACCCTTTCGTTCGCTGTCAACAACCTGTGCACCTGGACCAAGTATCTCGGTCCCGACCCCGAGTTCGCGTTCGGCAACTCGCCGCTCTATCTCGGAGTAGACGCCGGAATGGTGCCCCAGGCCCGTGAATTTAATTTCGGTGTGAAAGTCAACCTCTAACCGTTCGCACTGCATTCCAAACAATCCAGATAATTTCAAGCAGATCATGAAAACATTCAGATATATAGCTATGATGGCAGTGTCGGCGATGCTCGCCGGCGGGGTCAGTTCATGCGAGGATATGCTCGACACAAAGTCGGACGACTATATCTTCGAGGACGACCTGAACATGAGCACTGCCAACGACTCGCTCTACTCGGTGATGGGTATCCTTGCCCAGCAGCAGCGTCTTGCCGAGCGCTATGTGCTGTTCGGCGAGCTCCGCGGCGACCTTGTGGAGGTCCCGGCCACGGCCAACTATTCGCTTCAGGAGATAGCGCAGTTCAATGTAAGCGCCGACAACGACTATCTGTCGCGCTCCGACTACTATAATGTCATCAACAACTGTAACTATGCCATAGCCCGTATGGACACCTCGATTGTGCTTCACAACAACAAGGTCATGATGGCTGACTATGTGGGCATACGCACGGTGCGCGCCTGGACGCAGATGCAGGTGGCGCTCAACTTCGGCGAGCTGACATGGTACACCGACCCGATTACGACCGTCGACGGTGCCAACACCAACTATCCCGTGCTTCCGTTTGATGCCGCCCTTGACCGTATCCTTCAGGATATAGAGCCTTACATCGGCATGGATGTGCCTGATTTCGGCAACGTGGGCGACTGGAACTCGACGCAGGCGTTTGTGCGTCCGACTCTCCTGGCTGCCGACATCCATCTCTACAAGAACAACTACGAGACGGCCGCGCAGCTCTACTACAACTATATCGATACGTACAACAAGTATATCACCACAGGCTATGCCAACCGCTGGAGCAGCAACACGCGCACCGGCATCTGGGGCAACAACAACAATGCCTATAAGAACGAGGTGATATCGCGCATACCGTTCTCGAGCGACGGCAAGGACTATCATCCCGACCTTATCAACAAAACCTATTCGCTCGTGCCGCAGATGGTGCCCGCCAGACATTTCATGAAGCAGATGGACGAGGCGCTCCATTATTATGCCGACGGCGAGAACTCGATACTGATAACCGGTACGTTTGAAGGTGACCTCCGCGGTATGGCCTACTATGCCGACAACAGGGGGGATTTCGCCGGAGCTTACGGTTATACCCACGTGAAGGACGAGCAGGACGGCATACTCATCACCAAATACTACAACAGCGGCGACGGCGCGTCGGTAAGCAATCCCGACAACGAGATGTTTGACTGGCAGACGGTGCGTCAGCTGCGCACTGTAGCCACCTACCGCGAGCCTTCGCTCTATCTGCGCTATGCCGAGGCTGTCAACCGTGCCGGCAAGCCGTCGGTGGCATTCGCTGTCATTACCAACGGCCTGAAGCAGAAGGTGATGAATGACTCCACTATAGTGATGCCCTGGGAACGCAAGGGCGAGATGTACATCAATTTCGACAACGGCAAGTATGAGAACAACCAGGGCACCGCGATGCGTGGCCGCGGCTATGGCATACGTCTGCCCAAGAGCGGTTATCTGATACCCGAATTCGACAATCTCAACGACTCTATCGAGTGGGTTGAAAACGAAATACTCTACGAGATGGCTGCCGAGACCTGCTTCGAGGGCAACCGTTTCTTCGATCTTATGCGTGTGTCGCACCACCGTGCCGATCATCCGGCCCTTATGGTCGACAAGATTTCCAAGCGTTTCGACAATCAGGCCGCGGCGGCTGCCAGAATCTCCAATCCCGAGAACTGGTGGGTGAAATAGCGGCTATCCAAAGTTTAAGTGATTAATGCCGGCAGGTGCGGCACCATTATGGTGCCGCACCTGCTTTTTTGTGTTTGCGTCATATCGTGAAACAAATGAAGCGCGTGAAGTGGAGTTCATGATAGATATAGACGTGATATTGGTTCTTATCGGGCAAATTGCGTAATTCCGGTCATAAAATGACGTAAAAGTTTTGTAAAATTGAACTAAAAAGTGTGAATATTGCCGTAGCAAAACAATTAACCTTAATAATAACCTAAAAAACAAACAAACCAAATGAAAAAGATTTACTCTGCGCTTATGCTTTCGGCCGTCGCAATGACCGGCCTTACGGCCAACGGTGCAAAGCCCGACTGGGAACATCCCGGAAGCTGGCAGCTGTTCGAACAGGCAAATCAGTTCCGTCAGGTCAACGGCACGCGTCCGATTGTGGCCGACTTCAACAATGATGACCGTTTTGATATCTATTATGGCGGTCAGAACTATGATGATGAGTATAACAAACCGGGTCTGTGGCCTTATCCGTTCTTTTCGCTGATGTATATCCAGCAGGAGGACGGTAACTTCAAATGTCTTTATAACCGTCCGGAATATGTTGAAACAAGACAGGAGGAGATTAAAGACGGCGACGGCAATCCGGTGCTCGACGGCGAGGGTAATCCGACATACGAATCGAAGGACTATTACCGCCAGGCATTTCCCGAGAATGGCATTATCCCCGGACGTCATCAGAACTATGCTGTTTTTGACTATGACAACGACGGCCTGATGGATATGTATGTGTTTATGACAGTGAATTCGGATGACTACGGCGCATCGTACCGCGATCAACTGTACTTCGAGCAGGTAGGTGACAGAAACTGCTGGATGACCTGCCAGCTCTACCATAACAACGGCGACGGCACGTTCACCCGCATAGATGAGCACGGACTGCCGAAAGTGGTTCGTCCTGACGCCAATGCCGACGAGGCAGAGCGCCTTTATAACAACGCATTCGCAGTCGGTGACTATGACCGCGACGGCTATATCGATATTGCGATATGCGCAAAGCGTACGAACCGCGTATCGGGCGAAAGCTATCGCATAGCAGAGCTTTACCGAAACGTCAACGGAACAGGTAAGTTCGAGCGTATGGCCATAGCAGAGACCAAAGGTGGCGCATGGATTGAAGAACAGCTCGGCGACCCCGCAATACAGCTTCCCGAGGGAGAGTTCCTCCCGATTTCAGGTAATGTAAAGTTTGCCGACTTGAACAACGATGGCTGGCTCGATCTGCTCTTTACCGGATATGCTCCCTGGCAGTCAGTCCACGACCCCGCCCATCCCGAGAATATTAACAATGTCAGCCGCGTATATCTGAACAAGGATGACGGCAAGGGTGGCCGCAAGTTTGTCGACGTGACCGACGCATCGCAGTTCCTCGCTGCACGTTCGGCAGGTATCGACCTCACCCCGAACTCCGAGACCGGTTATTTCGACCTTTATACCGGCGGATATGTAGACGGCGGTGCAGGCTGGATAATCCGTGCGTATCTCAATAACGCAGACGACGGCGAGAGCGGAGTCTACGCCGAGGGTCTCGACCTGACATTCAATGGCTGGGACAATGCTGACTGGAAAGAGGATTATCGTCCGTGGATGCGCGACTTCAATGCCGACGGATTTGTGGATATGTATCTTGACGGAGTAGACAACAACAATGTGTTCTACGGCAATGCAGCCGGCACATTTGAGAAAGAGTGTGACTATATGAACGTACGTGACTTTGCAAAGGATTCAGGTGTAAACCCCGCCGATTTCAACGGAGATGGCCGTGCTGACATCTTTACAACGGGATGGTGCTATGCAGAAGGACGGGAATATCAATATGTCCGCAACCAGGATAGTGGCGGCGGCTGGGATAAAGGTGCCTACATGTTTGAAAACCAGCATGAGAACGTGCCTGAAGACCTCGTGGCTCCCGCCAATGTGCACGCCAAGATCGAGGACGGTATGCTCACCGTGACCTGGGAAGACAACGATGACCTCACATGCGCCTACAATGTATATATCGAAACCCCCGACCGCGGTATCGTGAACCTCGTGGCTGCCAACCCCGTCACAGGCTTCGTCCGCAACACTACCGACCGCCACGTGGCAGTGCGTCCCGGCGTGCAGTCTTACTCAATTCCCGCTACTGCCGAGAAGGGCTACAAGGTGGGTGTGCAGGCTCTGAGCCTCTGGACCGAGAAATATTCTCCCTTCACATGGTCGGTTGAGGACCTGTCTTCAGTTGGCTCGATTGCTGCCGACAACACCAATGTCAAGGTTACTGTCAACGGCGACGCTGTGCTCGTCAACGCCGATGCCAACGCCGACGTGCAGATTGTCGACATGCTCGGCCGCACTGTGGCTACCGGCGTGACCAATGTGCCCGTCAACGTAGCTGCCAAGGGTGTGATGATTGCCAATGTCAATGGCAAGGCTGTCAAATTTGTGAAATAATCCGGTCAGCATCCGCAACTATCAGGAGGCTGCCTGCAATCAAGCGGGCGGCCTCTTTTTGTATGGAATAGTTACAAAGCGGTGAATTTTATGTTAAAATAAGGGGGCGGAAACATTTAGTTCGTATTGTTTTGTTTACCTTAGTGTCATGAAAAAATTTGAACTGGGAAAACGACATAAATTATGCGGAGTGATTGCTGTGGACAGGCTGTTTACTTCGGCCGACTCGCAGAGCGCGCTGTGCTACCCTCTGAAAGGGGTGTGGCGGGCTGCGTCAGGACGCGCCGAAGGCGACGCGCCGTGTAAGTTTGTCATCACAGTCCCTAAGAAACGCCTGCGCCATGCTGTCGACCGCGTTGCCGCGCGTCGTCGCGTGCGTGAGGCCTACAGGCTTACCCACGGCCGCGTTGAGGATTGTCATGCCGGGGAGGCGCAGACCCCTTTGCTTGACATCGCCTTTGTCTATGTGGCAAACCGGGTGCTTCCTTCGGCAGCGATACATGCCGCGATGGAGCGTCTGCTGGGTAAAATCCATAATGTAAACAGTCAGACGTAAAATGCCGGAGCAAGTATGAAGCTGTTTGATATGGCAGGGCGACTGATGGGCATGCTCCTGTCGTTGCCGATATATTTCTACCGGTATTGTATATCTCCGATGTTGCCGCCGCGTTGCCGTTTTACGCCAACCTGCTCGCAATACGCCATAGAGGCGCTGCGTAAGCATGGGCCGGTGAAAGGGCTGTGGCTTTCTGTCAGGAGGGTGTTGCGCTGCAATCCCTGGGGAGGGAGCGGCTATGACCCTGTTCCGTAAATATTGCACTTTATTATATGAATATCGCAGACATTGATTCGCATTGCCACGACCGTGGCGCAAAGTTGCTTACGCTGTCTCTTGAGGAGTATAGCGGCTATGAACCTGTCGAGGGGCAGACTCTGATGGTAGGGCTGCATCCGTGGGATACGACGGAGAGAGACATGTATGAGGCTTTCGACATATTGTCGGGCGCCATTACCGACCCGCGTGTGGTGGCGATGGGTGAGGTCGGCATCGATCCGCTCCACGGGGCGCCGGTGGAACGCCAGGAGCAGTTGCTCAGGTATCAGTTGCGCGTGGCTGCCGATGCCCGCATGCCGGTGATGTTTCATATCGTGCGTCGGTTCGATATATTGCTGAAGCTGCACAAGGAGTTCAGTCCGGTGGCGGCATGGGCTGTGCACGGCTTCAGGTCGAAGCCTGAAGTGGCGCAGGAGCTTGCCGATGCCGGCATCTACATGTCGGTGGGGCCGAAATTCAATGCTGATGCCGTGCGGGTCATTCCGCGCAACCTCCTTTTGCTCGAGACCGACGAGCTGCCCGAGGAGGAAATACGCAACGTAATTGCCGCCGTGGCCGATGCACGCGGGATGCGCAACGGAGCTTTGGCCGACCTTGCGCGCGACAACCTTCGCCGCTATCTGATGTCGGGACAGAAGAGCGTGTAGGGTATATACCGGCGCCGTCGGTTTACGCTTATGCCCGCGCGCATGTGAGTGAAACCGACAGAATTCAAAATTATTCAAAAAAATTTGGATAATTGGCAAAAGGTGCCTAACTTTGTGGCGCTTTAGGCTCTTTATGCGCTTGAGCGAACAGGATTGTCTTATGGTGTAATGGTAGCACTGCAGTTTTTGGTTCTGCCTGTCTTGGTTCGAATCCAGGTAAGACAACACGAAAAAGTCCGCAAGAAATCGGTGACGCCGGTGCTTGCGGACTTTTTCGCGTTGTGCCGGTATCCCGGCCTGCGTCAGCCATGCGGTCTCCTGCCGGGGGGCTGCATAAATAAAGCCATGTAGGACTCACAAAATGCGAACCAAATTGTAGGGACGCGATTCAATGCTGTTTGCTTAAGGGTGTGGCATCAGAGGCCTTCGGCTCTCCGCTATTTGAATCGCGTTGGAGAATTGGTTATGCCTCCATCAGAGTGCTATCCGGCGGGGTTTTCTTCGAGATTTTTTCTGATGCGGCTCAGGTAGACCGGCGTAATCAGGAGGTATGATGAGATGTCGCGCAGCGAAACGATGTCTAAAATCCCGGGATGCGCCGTTGTCAGGTCAAGGTATCTCTCTGTCGGTGTCTTGCGGTATAACTCAAGGTGGCGGGAGTAGATTTCGCTGAACAATGTGCCGTTGATTGCGGAAAGGTTTCCTTTGAATGCGGTGTGGAGTATGTTTCGCGCTTCGGCGGTTCTGATTTGGAAGACAGTTGCGTCGGTTCCGGCCTTTACGGTGATTTCGGAGGGAAGGCCGTTGAATGAATTGTAGTAATCGGCGACAATTTCCCCCTCGAATGCGAATCCTACGACGGCTTCGCTGCCCGACGATGTGAGAGTCGTATATTTGAAATAACCCGATTGCACGACCCCGAGATGCTTGGCTACATATCCCTGCTGTATAAATATGTCGTTTTTGGGAAAGTGGACGACACGGCCGTTGTCTCGGCAAAAATCTTTTATCGCAGAGAGGTCGCAAGTGCTGTCGTATGAATTAAAGCCGTCCATTTCAATTGCAAAGTTAGCGATTTTTTTTACCCGATGTCAACATGCCGGAAGTCGGTATTTACGAATGGTTCCCGTTTTTTCTGTGGAGTGGGATATGAAAAAAAAGGAGGGCGTCATGGTGGTGATGCTCTCCTTTTTGGTACCCCCAACCGTGCCGTATTAGAACCAATTTTGGTCGATTTGGATAGGTTGTGGGAAATGCGTCATTGGATTCCAAACCCAGGCAAGTCTGTGATTTGTAGAACTAATGTTAATCGATTAGTCGAACAATGATAGATAAGATTTGCAAACAAATAATCGGTTTCGACTTTGACCCGTAACTTCTAACAATAAATTATCTTTTGTCATCATCTTGACAAGCGTATTCGCTGAATTATATGTTATATCACAAATCGTCGCGGCATCGTCAATAGTTATATAGGGATTTTTCATAAGCCTATGAAGTAATATAATCGCATTTGTAGAACGGCTACGATAAGAGGAACGTATTAAATCCTCTGCCTCGCTCTTAAATCGCAATATTGAAGATAGTGTTTCGACCGCTTTAGTTGCGGTCTGTTCTATACCGACAAGAAAGTATTTAATCCATTGCGTCATATCATTTTTTGTGCGAATAGAAGAAAGATTGTCGTAATATAGGTCTTTGGGATTTTCGAAAAACGTAGAAAGATAGAGCAATGGCATATCCAGAACTTTTTCCTTTACGAGAAACAATGTTATCAGCAAACGACCGATACGACCGTTGCCATCTAAAAAAGGATGTATCGTTTCAAATTGATAATGTGCTATAGCTATTTTCAACAAAGAGGGAAGTTGAATTTGATCATTGTTCAGAAATTTCTCAAGATCTCCCATCAGGTCCCCAATGAGTTGATGAGAAGGAGGAATAAATTTAGCATCAGCAAGAGATTTACCTCCAATCCAATTCTGACTTGTTCTAAATTCTCCAGGAAGTTTGTGTTCACCTCGAACGCTATCTAACAATAGTTTATGAGTATTACGAATTAGTCTGCTTGAAATGGGAAGCGTCTCTAAACTTTTGATAGCTTCATTTATTGCTTTTATATAGTTTTGAACTTCCTTCCAATCGTCTCTTCTCTCAAATTTGATTTCAGTTTCGGGAAGTAGTGCTTCATCCATCCTTGTTTGAGTGCCCTCGATGCGGCTTGAAACAACAGCTTCTTTAGTTACATGTAACTGTATGAATAAATCTATATTTGGAACAAGTTTGGAAAAAGAATTTAGTTCGCCTAATTTCAAGGCTGCTTTTTCTAATAAGTGATTGATTGTAGAATTGTTCCAAGACCAATCTTGATTAATATGGTTAGGTACAAAGTACTTATAACCATATCCATCTTCATAGTGTCCTGCATTAAATGTCTCTAAACTTATCATATCGCTAATTTTTCACAAAATTACAATAAAATTTCCGTTATCTCAAATTTTAACGAAAAAATGAGATAACAGAATTCTTATCTCATTTTTTCAAAGCATACAAAAATCTAACGGATACGATTATTGAACGTATATATAGAACCAATTCTTACAACAAAGTGCTGGAACTTATCTACGAACAGACCAACGAGTTACGAGGGGTGAAGGCACAAGAAAAGGGAGCAGATTGCTCTACTCCCCGTTGTCAGTACCCGGACCCGGGCTCGAACCGGGATGGGTTGCCCCACTGGTGTTTGAGACCAGCGCGTCTACCGATTCCGCCATCCGGGCGTTTGCGATGCAAAGGTAAAGTAATTTTTTGGATTTCACAACTGTTTTTGTGTTTTTGCGGATTTTTTTAGGGTAGGAGATGGGGGTGGACTTGCCGGACCGGTCGGACCGGTCTGAGAATTCGGAGTTCTCGGAGTGCTCAGAGGACTCCGAGAGAGTGTGAGTGGAATAACCGTTGCACTTTTTGGAAGCTTTCCGGTAAAAATGTTGAAAATGAGGTGATAAAAATTTGGTTGTGAAAAAATAATGTTGTACCTTTGTGTGCTTTAATTTTTCCGCACCGGGTAAAAGAGGAAGCGGATGCCGCAGAATGGCGTTCCACCCGACGGAGTAACATATAAACCAACAAGTTAAAATGTTTGTAATTGTAGAAATTCAAGGACAACAGTTCAAAGCTGAAAAAGACAAGTTCTTGTATGTACACTATCTCGGCGAAGAGGTAAAGGAAGGCGACAAGGTAGAATTTGACCGTGTACTTCTTGCTGACGCCGACGGTGACGTAAAGGTCGGCGCGCCTACCGTAGAAGGTGCGAAGGTAGTATGCGAAGTAGCTACTCCCCTTGTAAAAGGTGACAAAGTGATTGTTTTCAAGAAAAAACGTCGCAAAGGTTACCGTGTGAAGAATGGCCATCGCCAGTATTTCACTAAAGTTGTGATTAAAGACGTTATTGCATAACCCCCTAAAATCTTAAAGAAATGGCACATAAAAAAGGTGTAGGTAGTTCGAAGAACGGTCGTGAATCGGAAAGCAAACGACTCGGTGTTAAGATTTTCGGCGGACAGAATTGCAAGGCAGGCAACATCATCAAGCGTCAGCGTGGCACTGTGCACCACCCCGGACAGAACGTGGGTATGGGTAAAGACCACACAATCTACGCTCTGATTGACGGTGTGGTAGTTTTCTCTGAAGGAAGAAACGGCCGCCGCTTCATCAACGTTGCTCCGCACGCCGAAGCTTAAACGTAGTTAACACGTATAAAATGGCATCGCACCCCGGTCGGGGCGCGATGCTTTTTTTGTTGTCGGAAAAATCGTGGTTATTTCTGGCCGCGGAAACCGCCTTGCTGCGGAGTGCCCGGGTTGCTGCCGGGGCCGTTGCCAATGGAGGGCGGTGGAGCAGGTTTTGTATTGTTGCCCGGGAGCATAGGGTCGTTGCCGGGATTGCCCGTGCCGGGTCGTTGGGGCCGGTTGTTGCCGTTGCCCGGGCGCATGCTTCCTGGACGATATTGCGGCGGAAGCGGCCGCGGGTAGTATCCGGGACTTATGCTGCCGGGGCCGTTGCCATAGATCGGGGGTGGGGTGATGCCGTTCCAGTCGCTCCAGTAGTATGGGGCGTAATCGCCGGCATACCAGCCTGTGCCGCCTCCGACGGTAGCTGTTGTGGCCCAGCCTGCGCAGCCCGATAGGGTGAGTGTGATTATGGCTGAGAGTGAGAGCAGGCTTATCGTTTTTCTCATAATATCCTCCTTTCGGTGAATGGGTTCTTTATATATAAGACGCGAAAAGAGGTGTAAAGGTTTAGGCAATTAGTAATTAGTAATTGCTTGCCGGTGGTGGGGATGGGTGGGTATGTTGTTATGGGGTGTCGGTGGGGCGGTTGGTCAGAAGTCGGTGAAGGAGAGGGGGAGGAGTGACTTGACGGAGGGGAGGATGTAGATTTCGTCGCGTCCGGCGAGGAGTACCTCAACATCGTGTCCGGCGAGTTTTTCGTATTCGAGAAGAGCCTGGCGGCATGCTCCGCAAGGCGGTATGGGCTGCTCGACCTCGAGCCCGTCTGTGCCGCGGGCGGCTATTGCTATTATTTCGAAGCTGGCGTCGGGGTGGTTGGCTCCGGCATAGTAACATGCGGTGCGCTCTGCGCATGTGCTGGATGGGAATGCTGCGTTTTCCTGGTTGGCTCCGGTGACTATGGCCCCGTCGGATAGCTTTATTGCCGCACCGACATTGAAGTGGCTGTAGGGGGCATAGCTTCGGCGTGTGGCGAGGCGGGCTTCATCGATGAGACGCTGCTGTTCGGGCGATAGCTCGGAGTATCGTGCCGATATGATGGGGATGACTATGTCGATATTTTTCATGATGGTAAAATATGATTAAAATAACCTGTGGAGTAGATTGTCGCAAATAAAACAAATTTCAGGGCAAAAAGCAAAAATTTGAGGCGTTAAATTTTGCACGTTTATGATATTTGCTTAATTTTGCACTTCAGAATATTCGCATTAGAAAGCAAAAACAGTAAATACCAACAATACATCAACTTGTAATGTCAAAGAAAACTACCGGCGAGGAGACTCGCACATCAATCGACAACCTTAACGACTCACTCACCGGCCTGGGTGCCAAGGTGCAGAAAAACATGAAAGTCCTTTCAATCATCGGCATTGTAATAGCGGCGATTGTAGTGGGTGTAATCGTGTATATATTCCTTGTGAAGAAACCGGCTGTCAAAAAGCAGGACAATGCAATCGGCCAGGCTGACCGTGAAATGCTTATGACGGGCAACGACTCGATATCCACCGCAATGTACCTGAAGGTGGCGGATGGCGGTCAGGACGCAGGCAACCGCGCCAAGCTCATGGCTGCAATCGGTCTTTACAAACAGGGCAAATATGACGAAGCTATCGGTTGTCTGAAAGGATATAGCGTCAAGGATGCAATCATCGGCCCGGCTTCACTGTCGCTCCTCGGCGACTGCTATGTCAACACCGACAAGCTCGACGATGCTATAAAAGCTTACAAGAAAGCTATTTCTGAAAGCGACAGCAATCCCTACTATACTCCCGTATTCATGGTTAAACTCGCCCATATCTACCATGAGCAGAAGAAATACGGAGAGGAAGCTGACATCTATCAGGAAATCATGACCAAGTATCCGCAGTTCCTCAACAATACTTACCTCAATATCGAAAAGGATTACGAGCGCGCAAAGCAACTTGCCGGAAAGTAAGCGGATATGAAATCGAAATAACAAAGGGCGCATGATTGCGCCCTTTTGTGCTTTTATGGGGGGGAATGCTGACTGTTTGGCTCTAAAGCTATATTGGCTATTTTATCAATTGAACGGATTATTATGGACAAGAGATTGCAGGAACTGGCATCCATGCCGGTAGGAAAGCTATTGCTACGCTACAGCGTGCCGGCTGTGGTGGGCATCGTGGTGATGCAGCTTTATAATATCGTCGACCGCATATTTATCGGTCAGGTGGTAGGTACGGATGCAATGGCAGGACTTGCAATCACGTTTCCCGTGGTGAATATATCTACGGCATTGGGTGTGCTGATAGGCGCAGGCGCATCAACGCGCGTGTCAATCATGCTCGGCAACAAGGATGAGGCATCGGCATTGCGGGTGACAGGCAATTCGCTTGTGCTGACTCTCGGCATCGGAGCCGTCTACATAGCGTTGTTCTATCTGTTTCTGGATGACCTGCTCGTGCTGTTCGGAGCAACGGAGACCAATCTGCAGTATGCGCGCGACATGATGCTGTATGTGCTTCCGGGGCTGTTTCTTACCAATGTCGCTTTCTCATTCAACAATATAATGCGTGCGTCGGGATTTCCGACCCGTGCCATGGTGACGATGTTTATCGGTGCCGGAGTCAATGTGGCGCTTGACCCGATTTTCATTTATGTGCTTGGCTGGGGCATCAAGGGCGCGGCGATAGCTACAGATATCGCAATGGGAGTGTCGGCGGTGTTTGTGATGAGCCATTTTGTCAGCGGGCGTGGTGCTATAAGGTTCAAGCGCGGGATTTACCGTCTCGACAGGCGCATAATATGGGGTATTGTGGGCATCGGAGCGGCTCCTTGTATTGTCAATCTGGCGGGATGCATGATAAATATTCTGATCAACAATACGCTTAACCGTTATGGCGGTTCTGACGCTATAGCGTCGGCAGGCGTGTTTGTGACTGTGGCGTCGTTTGTCGTGGCATTTATAATAGGAATATGCCAGGGTATGCAGCCGATAGTGGGATATAACTATGGCGCGAAGCAGATTCACCGTATGAAACGTGCCTTTATGCTTGCGTCGGCGGTGGCTACGGGTGTGAGCGTCGTAGGATGGGGGCTTGGATTGCTCATTCCCTCCCGGCTTGCCGGTGCGTTTCTGACCGATACGGTGCTTGTCGAGGAGACGGCACGTTATCTGTCAATAGCCATGTCGATGTTCTGGATGGTAGGCATACAGATAGTGTCGACTACGTTCTTCCAGTCAATCGGCAAGGTGGAAAAGTCGATATTTCTGAGTCTGACGCGCCAGGTGCTGTTTCTTATACCGGCATTGCTGATATTGCCCGGAATATATGGCCTGAAAGGTATCTGGATGTGTTTCCCGGCCTCGGATATAGCGGCGTTTGCTGTCACTATGGTGATGATAGTATGGCAGCTGAGGAAATTAAAGTGATGTCGGTAGCGCCGGCGTTGCAGAAGTCAGGAAAACGCTGACGTAATTGTGCGGATGTGATAAATCGTGTCCGCACAATTACGTCAGTGTAACTTAAGATAGTGTTTGTATTTAAATCAAATTAAGACTGTGAGAGTTTTTGGATTAATTTGAAGTAGCTTCTATCATTCTCTTTTATTGTTAAATTCAAACGCTCTAAATTGATTTGCAGCCTACTCTATATTGGTGGCTGAAATAAATCATCTTTTCAGCAAGCGTTGTTACTCAAAGAGGCCTCCGAGTCCGTCGTTGAGCGCATGGCCCAGATGTGTGTATGCCAGCTCTGTAACTTCGCGGCCGCGGGGAGTGCGCTTTATGAAACCCTCCTTTATCAGATATGGCTCATATACTTCCTCTATCGTGCCCGGGTCTTCGCCGAGTGCGGTGGCTATGGTCGACAGTCCGACGGGCCCACCCTTGAATTTCGTGATGATAGTTGTGAGTATCTTGTTGTCTACCTCGTCGAGGCCGTAGCGGTCGATATTGAGGGCTTCAAGGCCAAAACGGGCTATTTCAATATCAATAAGTCCGTTGCCTTTGACCATTGCGAAATCGCGCACACGCCGCAGCAGTGCGTTGGCTATACGTGGTGTTCCGCGTGAACGCATGGCTATCTCAAGGGCGGCCTCCGAGGTGCACCGCGACCCGAGCAGACGCGCCGAACGCAGCACGATTGCGCGCAGTATCTCGTGGTCGTAATATTCAAGATGGCAGTTGATGCCGAAGCGTGCGCGTAGCGGCGATGTCAGCAGCCCGGAACGCGTAGTGGCTCCGACAAGCGTAAAGGGCGACAGCGTCAGCTGCACGGAGCGGGCGCCCGGCCCCTTGTCTATCATTATGTCGATGCGGTAATCCTCCATAGCCGAGTAGAGGTATTCCTCCACTACAGGGCTCAGGCGGTGTATCTCATCGATAAAAAGCACATCATTCTCCTCAAGCGATGTCAATATGCCGGCAAGGTCGCCGGGCTTGTCGAGCACAGGGCCGGATGTCACCTTGAATCCAACTCCGAGCTCGTTGGCTATGATGGCCGACAAGGTGGTCTTGCCCAGTCCGGGAGGCCCGTGGAGGAGTAGATGGTCGAGAGCCTCGCCTCGCATGCGGGCGGCGGCTACGAACACCCTGAGATTCTCCACAATCTTGTCCTGGCCGGAGAAATCCTCGAAACGCTGCGGGCGCAACGCGCGTTCGAAATCGCCGTCGCGCTCGTCGCCCTGCTTGCGTATGTCAAACGTATCGGCCACGCTTACAGGTATTTGTCGCCAAATGAGATTTTGGCGTCGTTAACCATATTCTTTATGCGCTGTTCCTCGGCCTTGGGGCAGATGAGCAGCACGTCGCCGGCATCGGCCACGATATAATCTTTCAGACCGTCGACCACGATGAGCTTGCCATGATTTTTCACTGCGAAGATATTGCCGGTTGAGTTGTAGGCAAGTACGGAACACTTCTGGGTGACATTGGCATCGCGGTTTTTGGGTGAGTTGTCATAGAGTGCGCTCCATGCACCGAGATCGCTCCAGCCGAAGCTGACTGTCTCTACATAGACATTCGAAGCCTTTTCCATTACGGCAAAGTCAATGGAGATGCCCATGCATCCGGGAAAGTTGCGGGCAATCCATTCATGCTCGGCAGGAGTGTTGAAGCAGGCTTCCCCCTGGTCGAAAAGTCCGGCTATGTCGGGGGCATAGTTCCGCATCGCTTCCTTTATGCTCTTCGCGCTCCACATGAATATGCCTGAGTTCCAGAAAAATTCGCCCGATTCGAGGAACACTTTTGCAAGCTCGAGGTTTGGTTTCTCGGTGAAAGTCTTCACCTTGAGTATATCGCCTTCGACACGCTCGCCGATCTGTATGTAGCCGTAGCCCGTCTCCGGACGTGTGGGGTTTATACCGAGAGTGAGCAGCGCGTCGTGCTTCTCGACAAATTCAAAACCGGCCTCGATGGCAGCCTCGAATTCCTTTTCGCGCGTAATGAGATGGTCGCTTGGAGTGACTATCATGGATGCCTCGGGATCAATGGAGGCAATATGCCATGCCGCCCAGGCGATGCATGGCGCCGTGTTGCGCCGTGCAGGCTCGAGAAGTATATGCTCTTCCCTGATGTCGGGAAGCTGCTCCTTGACGAGACCGGCATACTGCGCGTTGGTGACGATGATGATATGCTCGGGGTCGACAAGCGGCAGCACGCGGTCATAGCTCATCTGGAGCAGAGTGCGGCCGGTGCCGAGAAAGTCGATGAATTGTTTGGGGCGGTCAGTACGGCTATAGGGCCAGAAACGGCTTCCGATGCCACCGCACATAATCACGCAATATCTATGTGGGTCAATCATAAAGTTTTGATTTTAAATATATATTTTGTGGCGACGCTATACGTCCCTAAAACGGTGTCTCGGATTTGACACCCGTTATCACAAAGTTAAGATTTATATTTGAAACGACAAAAAATGCCCTGAAAAAGCATATATTTGCATAACAACAGCATTTCCCGTTTGTTGAAATCTTTTGAACCCTATAAAACTTAAGTGATAAGTAACTGTTCAAAATTATTTTAATATTATGGCGCGAGGATTTTTCAGGCGATTTCCGGTGAGGAAGATGGAGTGTAGCGAGCTACATGACTGATGACGAGATGGAAAGCGACGAAAAAGACTCCGACAGAATATTGAAATAATGAGAACGGTTGATATAAAATAATTTTAAACAGTTACTTATGAAAAAGAAACTTGTCATATCGACAGGCGCCGGCATCAGTGCCGAAAGCGGTATCTCCACATTCCGCGATGCCAACGGACTATGGGAAAACTATAATGTGATGGACGTATGTTCGGCCGACGGATTTGCCCGCAATCCCGCACTCGTCCATAACTTCTACAATGACCGCCGCGCGCAGCTCGCCACAGTGGAGCCCAACGCCGCACACCGCGGCATTGTCGAGCTTGAAAAGGATTTTGACGTATACGTCATCACACAGAATGTCGACGACCTGCACGAGCGGGCAGGCAGCTCCAACATACTGCACCTGCACGGCCAGCTGATGACGCTCCGCGCCATTGACAACGAGTCGAAAGTCTACCGTCTCAAAGACGCCTCGTTCCGCTCCACCCCCGACACCATAATCGACGGCCACCGCGTGCGCCCCAACATCGTATTCTTCCAGGAAGCCGTACCGATGATGGAACCTGCAGCACAGCTTGCGTCGGAAGCCGATATATTCGTAGTCATCGGAACCACCTTGCAGGTCTACCCCGCCGCAGCCCTCATCCGCTACGTGCGTCCCGGAGTTCCGGTTTTCTACATCGACCCAAATCCCGCCGCGGTGCCGGCCAACGTCACTGTCATTCCCAAGAAAGCCACCGAGGGGCTACCGATATTGACCGGCCTCCTGCAACAGTACATATAAATCATCCCCGCGGCATGCAGCTGAAAATGCCGTACGAGCCAAATCACATTGACGCGATTCAATACTGTTAACTTAAGGGACGGGGCGTCTCGCTCCCCGTGGTAACTTTTGTAATAAAGAGTAATACCACGTGGCGAGACGCCCCGTCCCGGTCAACTTTGCTTAAGAGCCGGTTCGACAATAAATGTTAAACGCAGAGCCGCATATCATGGAGTGG